>JAUWTY010000117.1 GCA_030614485.1 Methanosarcinales archaeon
TAATGTGACTATTGATGGGGTAACCCTTAAGGAATGGGAATGGGGCATTCCTAACATTACAACTGAAAATTGTAAACCATACATTATGCCACGCAGTGATTGTTTCCCTACATATTACATGACTTATGATATAGCTGCTGGGATACCGTCTGAGGAGTCGATAGATGTCCCAATAGTAATTAGTGGCACTCCTCCAGTACGATTTGATGCATGGGGATTAAATAGTGATGGTCGTATTATATTGAAAAACCCATTTTCTCATAATCTTACTCATGTACCAGAATTCTCCACAATTGCCCTGCCAATAGCTGCAATTATAGGGATAATGTTCATATTGCAAAGTAGAAGAAGAAAAGAGGATTGAATAATTCTCTTTCTGCTTTTCTTTTTTTGTATTTATTTAGCTAGTCAATTTAAATAGCGTTCATTATCTTCAAATTTTTATTCTACAAATGTAGGCAGCCGATTATATATTCCACATTTTATAACTTCGATAAATATATATTCATCATTATGATGCGTATTACTATAATAATATTTTTTAATGTGTACGGAAAATTTTAAGTACTTATGATCTAATCATTGAATTACGTACAAGTAGAATTAATCATAGGTGGTTTTGGGAAATGACATTAAAGACAATCAGATGTGGTCACTGCGATAAAGAAATGTTCATTCTTGAGCAATATGTAAGAGAAACGATGTTCTGTACGTTAGGCTGTATGGATAAGAGTGAAGCTGAAGAGCAGGGTAATAATTAGATTTATTATTTAATGTAATTATCTCTTTTAACACGTTGCAGTTTATCTCAATCGTTATACCCCGCAGCTCTGCTGCGGTTGGGACAAAACATGGTCAATGCAACCCTCAGCAGCCTAAGACATGAGATACTCCACAGATCTGCTGTGGGGAGCTTCATTAACAGGAAATATCAATTAGAACTACTCTTTCTTCCCAGCCAGAGCCGAAGCCATAATAATAGCCTTGGTATAATGTCCACCCACCCTGCTGGAATCCACAAACACCTTATCCATCAGCACAGGTGCACCATACCCGTATCCTCCAGCCACCAGTACCAGTGTCCTGAATACCAGGTTTCCTGAGATGCCGTCCGGGGCCAGGATAAAATCTGCCTCCCCGACGGCATCCTCGATCAGGATACCATAATGTTTGACATCATACCCTTCCTCTCCTGCCACTTTGGTCACATGGTCAGCATCATCCAGTGTCTTATCCACGTAAGTGTCACGCCCCCTGTCCTCAAATCGCCCCCCTGACAATATACCGACTTTCGGCTCGATGCCAAATCTACGGATATGTTCTACTCCTCTTCTTATGAATTCCATTTTTTGCTCACGGCTACTACCTTCATCTATACCCACCGGAGCCAGGAACAGAGGAATTCCACCAGGCGTTTCCAATAATGCGATTCTGTAAAGTTTTTTCATTTCCAGAACCTCTTTAAGATATGCAAGTGTGGACGTGGCTGATAACGTACCCCTGACAGCACCATCAATATCATTTGAAGCCAAAAGCTCGACTATGGTCCTGGTTGGTTCATTTGAATGAATTACCTCAAGATGGGTGCCAATATCGTTAATCTTCTTGCTATCGCCCACCAGTACCACATCAGCAAACTCCTCTGCCAGAGCCGCACTGTGCAGGAGTTTTGGGGTCACACTCCCTATTCCAAGCGCGATCCTGGCATGATTCTCAACCGCTTTTTTGTGAATATTTGTAATTATCCCACTCATCATAACACCGAATTTTGTTATTTTTCATCAATATTGGAAAATGCAGGAGACTCTTCTTCAGGCTTTTCTTCAAATCCTGCACCGGGCAGGAAGTTTCCCCGACCTTTCTTCGCATGTATATCATTTTCCCAGATAACTTCACCCCTTGAAATGGTCATAAAAGGGAATATACCTTCCATTCCCTCATACGGCGTCCACCCTGCTTTGCTGTGCAGCCGGTCAGCATCGATCTCAGTGATCTTGTTTGTGTCCACGATTACAAGATCAGCATCGAATCCTTCCCATATTGCCCCTTTGCTGTGTTTATCCAGTCCAAATATCATTGCCGGATTTGCACACATAACCTCTACCATCCTTGACAATGAAATCAGGTTGCGTCGGACTGCCACCAGCATCAACGGGAGCATGGTTTCCACACCAGGCACCCCTGCCGGAGCGCTCCAGATATCGGTCATCTTTTCATTTTCAGAATGAGGAGCATGGTCAGAAGCAACAATATCAATAGTCCCGTCGTTCAATCCGTTCCACAGGTACTGGAGACTTCGCCTTTTTCTAAGAGGCGGATTCATCTTTGCAAGGCTGCCCAGCCTGTCATAATCTTTATTTGACAGCAACAGGTGATGTGGTGCTGCTTCGGCCGTGATTGTACCCTCAGATTCACCGTAATCCCCGTACTTAGCACTGCGGATGATACCTACTGCTTCCCGGGTACTGATGTGGCACAGGTGTGCCCTTGCCCCGAAAGCCATGGCATCCTCCACTGTGTTTGCAACAGCCACCGCTTCTGAAAGGTTTGGCCGGCTCTTTGAATATGATTCAGGTGCCAGGTCCCCCTTTGTGATCTTTCCATATGATTCCAGTATTTCCTGGTCCTCAGCATGAATGCAGGCCAGAGCACCCATATCTTTGGTACACTGAAATGCAGCCGACATGTGGTCACGGTCCACGGTCATGGAACCCGTGCTTTCACCTAAAAATATCTCGCCAAAAGCAGTAACTCCTGCCTTCCACAGGGAATCGAGGTTATCCAGGTTATGGTTCACTCCTCCGTTAATTCCAAAATCAACAATGGATTTGGATGTAGCAAATTCCAGTTTTGTACGAAACGAATCTTCATCCAGCGTGGGAGGTATGGTATTGGGATGGTCTATTACCGTTGTTACACCACCTGCGGCAGCGGCACAAGACCCGCTGAACCAGTCCTCTTTCTGGCTCATACCCGGTTCCCTGAAGTGTACATGCACATCGATAATACCGGGCAGCACGAGCATGTTTTTTGCATCGATCACCCTGTCAACGTCTTTCACCGGGACAATCTTTGCCATCTTTGCAATTTTCCCGTCTTCTACAGCCAGTTCTGCTTCAATAATGCGTCCCTGGTGGAATATTCGGGCGTTGGTAATAATCAGGTCAGGCATGGTGTTGGTATATGTATTGATATATTATTAATGCAGATGTTAATCCTTCATGACACAATATCAAAATCCAGTTATACAGCGAATAGTTCAGATGCAGATGCGACTACAAATCCGTGTAAATCAGTGAAATCTGTGTCTTTTTATAATTCCAGACAGCCGAATAAGAAAGAGCGATTACTCGCTTTTTTGGCTCGTTTTTTTGATTCAGGTAGAGATGTGTTGTTCAAATATTTGCTTATTGTTCTCCTGTCAAAACCGGTTTTTTTGGATATTGCCCTGATGCTAAAACCCTGTGTATATAGATCTCTTATCATAAACCATTCCTCATTTTCTAGCATATTTTACAACCTTTGGTGTTTTCACCAAGATTGTAAGGTGGTGTATTTTTAAACCGCCGAAAATGGGGAATTCTTGACCGCCGTTGACACATTGGATCAAATTAATCCTAATCGTTATACCCCGCAGCTCTGCTGCGGTTGGGACAAGCCATGGTCAATGCAACCTCAGCAGCCTAAGACATGAGATACCCCACAGTGTTAGTACAGGGATAGTAATTGTGCAAGTGACCGAATGTATTTCCTCCACAACTAATTTTCACACCACAAAGTCCCCATCGTCCATGCTCAGAACACCAAGAACGCAAACAGTGACACAATAACAACAGTAACCAAATTCAGCCACAAGCCCGCCCTTGCCATCTGGGGGATGGTAACATAACCCGACCCGAACACAATGGCATTAGGAGGCGTAGCTACCGGCATCATGAACGCCAGGGATGACGATATGGCAACCGCAGCCATTATCCCGAAAGGAGAGATGCCCAGAGTCACTGCAATGGATGCGGCAATAGGCATCAGTATAGTTGCAGTCGCCGTATTCGAAGTAATCTCAGTGAATATCTTGGTAATCGCAACCGTTGCCAGGATCAATAAGAACACAGGCATAATTACAAGGAACGAAAGACTCTGGGATACCCACTCAGCCAGGCCAGTATCAGCAAACCCCCTGGCAATAGCAAACCCTCCCCCCATCAGGATAGCAACACCCCATGGAACTTTTTCAGTATCCTCCCATGAAAGCAGCGAAGCTTTCTCCCTTGCAGGAATCAAAAACAATAGCAACGCCCCGGTAATAGCAATACTCGCATCCGTGATCTGTGGCAGGTACTTACCCCACAACAGCCCCCGGGACATCCACAAAAGCGCCACAAGAGCAAAGAC
>JAUWTY010000080.1 GCA_030614485.1 Methanosarcinales archaeon
ACTTGACGGCATCCTTCCTGTGCCATTAACAGGCCAGCTTTCAGCTCTTCAGGTGTGAGATGCCCGTCCATCTGTAACAGGGTTATCTTTCCATCCTGTGTCATTGCAATGGGGACATCTGCCTGTCCATAATTATCCTCATCTTTGCTAAGGTCCACTACAAGAGTATCGTCCACTTTTCCAAATGCACATGCACTGACCAATCCCCGCATGGGGATACCTGCATCAGCCAGGGCGACAGATGCTGCGTTAAGGGCAGCTGTCCTGGTCCCTGCATCAGCCTGCAATACCTCTACAAAAACATCTATAGCGGATTTCGGGAAATATTCAGTGAAAACCTGGTCTTCAAGTGCTTCCCGGCTAACTTTTGATACTTCAGTACTCCGGCGGTCAGGTCCTGGTCGTTTTCGGTCTTCAACCGAGAACGAGGCCATATTGTACTTATATCTCACAATGGCCCTGGTTGAATCCTGTTGATGCCTGGGATGTACTTCCCTGGGCCCATAAACTGCTGCCATTACCTTGTTATTCCCGAATTCAAGATAACATGAACCATCAGCTCTCTTCAGTACGCCAACTTCAATCTTAACATCACGTATCTGGTCGAGTTTTCTACCGTCAAGACGTAAACCATTCTCGTCTATGAACTTTTCTGGTTTGTCGCTCATTTCATTATTCCTCTCTTCTGTAAATATAATTTATTCAGTCCAGGAGTTCATTCAAAATATCCGGACTTTCTGGCTCTTCTTTTTTCTCTTTCAATTCCCCTTTCAACAGCTTGCCAATACGTTCTGTAAGTCCTTGCTTATTTGCTTCATTTTCAATGACATTTATAGCATCCACAGCCTTGACAACATCTTTATCCTTACCTGTCACCCAGATAACCCCATTCTGCCCCACAAAGATATTACAGTTAGTTTCCTTTTTCAACATGGAGATCATGGAACCCCCTCTTCCAATCACCCTTGGCACTTTCACAGGTGATATCTCCATAAGTATTCCGTTTTTGATAACCATTGATCTGTTATTGCGCATGGTGAGATCCACTTTCATGGAAGGCGTGAGTTCTTTTACCAGGACCATGACTGAGTCTCCTACAGTCAAGTACTTGCTCATGTCACTGGAATCAATTCGTCTTGGATACTCAGAATAATTGAGCCAACCCTCATAGGGTGACTTGATTTCCAATATCCAGTTTGAAAAGGTAACTGATTTGACCGTACCTATGATTATGTCTCCACTCGATGGGATATACAACCCCGATAACGGAACAACTCGTACTTTACCTTTATCACTGGCAACTCCATACAATTTCGCATAAATTTTTCCATCACGCACATAGGTCCCATCACCTGCTTTTTGCACATCATCAGACAAAAAATCGCCAGGAACTACTACTTTTTTATTCATTTTAACCTCAAATCAACATTATGACATTATTCCTATAATCACTTCAAAACACGTATTTCAGCAGTTCCCTTAGTTAAATGATTGACCACGCCAAAGAAATCGTCTTGCATACCTGCAGGAATGGTGACCACACCAATCCAACTCCCATCCTTTTGCCACTCTTCTTTATTTAAAGTCCCGAATTTTGATATGGTTCCATAAGCCTTTGGTGCATAATCCATATCAATCCTGACTGCGACATTGACTTCCTCAAACCGGATCGGTATGATAGGACGGATCGCTTTCATCACGGTCGTTACCTGTTCATCCACACTCTTCAAGGGGTCAATATGTACACCCGCTTCTTCCATAGCATGTTCTATCCTATTTGGCGGATGTGGAGTCCTGGTCTGCGGGTTGATAGCATTAGCCGCTATAAAGGTGATTATTCTGCGTTTTTTCTCTTCAAGTATGGCTTTGCGCTGCTCAGTAGTCAGATGTATCTCACCGTGCAGGATAATATGCTTAGCAATTTCAAATACATCCTGGGTTTCGAATGTGTTCTCAATATCCTGTTCTGCCGGTCGATCTCCCCGGCTGGCATTCTCGAACACATCTTCCACTGCAAGTATCTGTTCTATATCTATCTCATCACCGCGTTTAAAAGAAAACGCTCCATCAGGGTCTACATATACCTCATACTGTTTGCCCCCTTTCTTTAATCTGGCAATTACAGCATTGTCCAGTGTGACCATTTTCAACACACCTAAAAATATCAGGGTTATTTATTCCTCTGTATCTTCATCCCGGGATTCAACATCTTCATTCTTTGATTCTTCACCAGGATCATCATCGTCAGAATGGGCATCCAGTACTTTCTGGACATAATCGGCAACTTCCTGGGGTTCAAGTTTCTTGAACTGCTTTGATTCCAGTTCTACAACACCAACTTCTATGGTAGATGCATCGAACCTCCCTTCCGTGGTATTATGTAATGCCTCAAGGCCCAGTAATATGGCATCATCGAGTTTGATGTCATTAAAATATTTTTCTTCAAAAACTTCCATGACCTCTGTCCGGCCTGCACCAATCCCAGTGGCTTTGTATTCCAGCAGTGCACCGCTGGGGTCGGTCTCGAACAGCCTTGCTTCGCTATCCTCAACACCGGCTATCAGAAGAGCAGTGCCGAAAGGTCTTACGCCGCCATACTGGGTATAAGTCTGTTTGAAATCGCAAATTTTCTTAGACAAGACCTCAACCCCTATGGGTTCGTCATAAGATACTTTGTTAACCTGTGCTTCAACCCTCGCCCTGTCTACCAGGGCCCTGGCATCGGCCACTAAACCTGAAGTAGCAGCTCCCATGTGGTCATCTATCTGGAATATCTTTTCAATGGATTCGGCCACCAGCAGTTTGCTGGTCACGCGTTTGTCCACAAGCAGTACAACGCCGTCAACGGCTTTTACCCCCACGGCAGTGGTGCCCCGCTTAACAGCTTCGCGGGCATATTCAACCTGGAACAATCTTCCGTCAGGACTAAACACTGTGATAGCCCTGTCATAGCCCATTTGTGGTGCCATCTGCATAATTAATCAATCTCCTTGTCTGTTAAATCAAAAACCGTTATACCAAAATATCTGGTACCTGAATTATTTAGTGTATTTTCATAGTGAGGGCTGTCTGGCAATATATCCATTTCGTTGTCAACCCTGCGGACTATCTTGCCTGAAATAGCCATCTTGGCTATGGAAAACTCACATTTATCCAATTCTGCGGTTCTTTCTCTTTCTGGTTCGACCTGTTTAACGTCCTTGATTAGTAAATAGTTTTGGGTTGTTGCACGTACTGTGCCCGAAACCCCCAGCACTTTTATCCTCACGCGTAGACCTTTAATGGATGAAATTGATGCCAATACACCCCTTACCTCCCAGACCTTGTTTGCAGCACATTGCATAATGCCGTTGCAATCTTCAAAACCCAGCAGGCGCATGCCCAGTTCACTGCTACCCACATCACCCACAAGTGCTGTTGCAGCAAAGTTTAATTCATGTATCAGGTCGCGTCTGGATATTTCGTCTTCAGCTGCCAGTGAAAAAGCCAGGTAACGTTTTGATTCACGCAAGGTAGGGGGTAATATCTTCATTCCACTACCTCCACGCCTTCCATGATGCGGTTGCAGTCTGTATTACGCCTGGTGATACCCTGCGGCACCATCGAGAGTGCATGTAATGCTTCATCCTGTGTCATACCAAAAAACATGGCCAATGCCATCATTTCCCTTGGACTGCGCAGGTCGTAGTGGGACCTGGCATTGCTGGTGATGACCATGGGTACACTGTATTTCCTGGCCAGTATGAGGTTTTGCCGCATGGCAGCGAGAACTTTTATCCTGCTGCCGCCTTTTTGCATTATCAATGCATCCATGTTGAAATCCACGGCAACACCATTATCTGCGGCTGCCTTTGCAAGCACATGGTTCAGGGGTTTTCCGTGCGCTGTGGGATGGGCCAGGATGTCCACTTTTCCGTTCTCAACTGCAGCGCGATTAATGTCTTCATTTCCCCCACCGATTATGATAATATCCACTTTCCCCCTCATCCTGCTTACTTCTTTTGTGAGTTTTGCTACTTTTTCTACCTGAATCTCGACGCCCGTATATATCTCAAAGTCGTTGAGAGCGGGTAAGGGTATGTCAAGTTTGTGAAGGGTGTTGTTTTTATTGAACGAGGTCAGGCAAATTCCAGAATATCCCATTTCTTTTGCTTCCAGTACCAACCGGGATGGAGAATCTGCACAGTCGGGCAGGGAGTGAATATTCAAGTCGTAGAATCTTGATTGTTTTAATACACCCATGTTCAATCCTCCTTTTCGAACATTTCCCGGGCCGCTTCGATTCCAGCCTCGCGCCTGGCCGGATATACTTCAATCTTCATTCTCAAATGGACTGCATCTGATGAACTGGTAATTACCAATCTGCCCTGGTATGCTTCCTGTTTGTCAAACCTTATGAACAGGTTACAATCATCATCTACCCGCCGTGGCAATTCATTGATGAGCCTATCTATGCCGGTAGCTCCCAGATTGTGCCTGATATAATCTATTATGTACTGGCAGTCTTTTTTCTTTTTCACTTCGGCTTCCATTACTATGATGGGATTACCGTGATAACCTTCAGCAACGGTTTCGTGGACTATGTCAGAACTATCCTTTTCTTCTTTCTGTGGTGAGAGGAATAAGTCCAGAACTGACCTGACCTTTAATGGGTCTTCCGTTGCCTGTGCAGTGGTTCGCAGTGCGATATAATGCATCATGCTTGAAGCTAATTGATGCTAAAATACAAAAAAGTTAAAGGATGTGAGGTGGTTTACCTCACTTTCCAAGATTGCCCCGGGACCTGATACTTGGTCTTGTCTTTTCAGTACCATTACCCCGTTTGCGCTGACCGCGACCTTTGACTCCGGCACTGGTCTTACCTCTGAATACCCTGCCTTTCTGGGCTGGTTCGCACAGCCAGTTCAGGTTGGGGTCGCTCTTTATGACGGGGTGGCTGATATCCACCAGGATGATTTCGTACCATTTGTGTTTGCCGTCTTCGCCAACCCAGTACGAGTTTAATACCTGTAAGTTAGGGAATCTGCGTGCAGCTCTCTCTTCTGCCATGCGCTGGATGCTCTTGCCACGGGTGATTTTGTTCATACCCATGCGTTTGGTCCTGCGGCCCCTGATGTATCGAGCCTTACGGGCACCGCCGCGCCTGATGCTTACCCTTGCCATGACGATGCCCTGTTTGGCTTTATAGCCAAGACCCCGGGCGCGGTCAAGACGGGTGGGTTTTTCGATTCTCTGTACTGATGCTTCACGTCTCCATTCCTGAAGCCTGTGCCATCTCAGTTCGTGTACATACGTCTCATCAGGGTTTTTCCAGGCGTCCCTAATATAACCATACATTGATTTTGCCATGTTTCGTTATCTCCAAATAGTGTATCCATGTTTCACGGTTCAGCCCCTTATGGGGCCACATCCCTGCGGGACGTATCCCGCCAATGAAACTGGCATGTTTTGCGGGGTTATAGATACGTTAATGGGTAATAAAGGTTGGGGGTACCATATCTTTGTAAAAAATTCAGGCAATAATAATAAAACATATTTAGGTATACACTTAAATACGAACATGCAGAGTTGATAATAATGGTTATTGTTAAGAGCCGTAAAGAATTATTTTCTCTCCTTCAGGCTATTTGCGAAGATAATAGAGATTACTTTTCACGTTTCGGACATTGGATTCGTCCTCAAATTAAAGTCTTTTGGTTGGAAGTAAACGAGAGTTATATTAACTCTGTTCTTGAATCGTCTGGTGCCTCGATGATTGACAAAAACCTTTATTCAATTTATTTTGAGAATGAACCATATTGGATTGATACTAATAATAAGCGAATATGGCAAATTTTCTGTATAACAAAAACGCTAAACGGTCAAAAAATGTTAAAATCATTATTTCTTGAAAAAAAAGGAGTGGATAAACTAT
>JAUWTY010000144.1 GCA_030614485.1 Methanosarcinales archaeon
ATCTCTTCATATGTGAACCTGAATTTATGCATCAATTCTTTCATGTAACGTTTGAACTTAATTCGTGATCTGGATAATGCCATTTTTGTCCTCCTGATATGCTGTGAATGTTCAACCCACTATGTACGGTTCATGTAAATAATTAATCTATCGATGTAATTTACATCATTAAATCAAGACGTAAGGCAGTGAGCCCCCATAAATCCGATGCGACTGTGTCCCACTTCCCCGAATTCCTCCAAAACCTCACCGCCTCCCAGCGCAAAAACAGTATCTCCCAGCATAGCCATACTGGCCATCCCGCCATGTGCTTCCACAGCCTCTACTGCATCGAGGGCACGGCTACTGATAAGCCCGGTCTCAACGGCAAACTGCCTGGACAATGACATGAAATGCTCAAGTCCCGGTCGTTTTTGCAGCGACTTTAATGCCTCCACCCCTATCTTGTTAACGCGCTGCATGGTCTCCTCCTCATCCAAAATTGATGCCGTGGAAATCTCGCCCAGGCACACCCAGGAAATTTCACAGGGCTCTGCAGGTATTCGCTGCGTAACCCCCACGCCAGGCGCTCCGGGCACAGTCCGCATCACCAGCCCCCCGGCACACTGTCCGGCCACATCCCCCATCCCTGTCCTGTTCACCACTTCGGCACAGTGGGCCACTGCCGCTACATCCCGTTTGCTCATGCCAGCACCATACACCTGTGCGCCGGCAAGGCCGGCAGCCAGTGCCACTGCCCCGCTCACCCCGAACCCGAAACCCGGCCTGACATCCGAGGTAAGATTAAGGGTAAATGGTAGTCTGTCCGTCCCCAGCAGTTCAGTTAACACATACTCGACTGTGGGAAATTCCGTGTGCTCACTGTTCAATGTGATGGCAGATACAGAAGAATTGGTATCAATTTCAGCCCTGATGCCGGCTTCAAGGCACAGCCCGCACCCGAGCGAACCTGCCCTTAGCGGTTCAGAATTGGGCATTACCGCAAAAAAACCTGTGATATGGGCCGGGGCAAAAGCACTGCCCTTCATCCGGAAACCTCAAGGTACCTGTCCAGTATGGAACCGGCAATAACCTGTTTGTTCCCTGTCACAGGGCCCGTTACAATACCACTGGACTCCAACAAATATACAGTATTATCCTTGGTGCCCATGCCACTTACGCCTACATCATTGGCGACCACCATAACAAGACCGTACCTGTCCATAAGGTTCCTGGCGCTTTTGAGCAGTTCATCCCTGCTCACGTTTGCTTCAGCCTTGAATCCGATTATGTCCAGATCTGGATACTGCTCCCTCACCGTTTGCAGCAATTTATCAGTGGGCCGAAAGGTCAGGGTAATTCCATCCTGCTCCGACTTTATTTTTGCATCCTGGGGCTCAATCGTATAATCAGATACAGCCGCAGAACTGATGAGCAGGTCACATCCCTTCTCGATCTCGTCAAGCATGCAGCGGGTCATATCCTCAGCAGATTCAGCCACCACTACTGTTATGGCAGTGCCGGGCAGCCCCGGCGGAAGGGGTTGTAACAGTGTCACATCCGCTCCCCTGCGGTATGCCGCCAGTGCCAGTGCAGTACCAGTCCGCCCGGACGATCGGTTGGTCAAAATCCTTATCGGGTCAATACGTTCTACTGTCCCGCCGCCGGTTATGACCACTTTCCTGCCCTCCATACTGCCGCCGCCCAGCAGGCGCTCAACCTCAAGCACAATATCTTCATTAGAGGCTATCTTGGCAGTCTTTTCAGCCAAAACCGGGTCCAATATGTGTACCCCCATATGTTTTAGTTTCTCGATATTCTCCAGCACACCAGGGTGGTTGTACATGGAACCGTGCATTGCAGGAACTACCATCACAGGCACACTGCATCCCAGTGCCGTAGTAGCGAAAGTGGTGGGCGGCGTGTCATCGATTCCCAATGCCATCTTGCCTATAGTATTTGCCGTACACGGGGCAACCAGCAGCAGGTCGGCCACGCCGTCCTCGCCGCAATATTCCACATGCTCCACCCCCCCCGTTATCCTGGTTATGACCGGCTGTCCTGTGGCATAATGCAGGGCGTCCGGGTGAATAATACCCTGTGCGGCTTCGCTCATCACCGCCCTGACACTGGCACCACGGCGTATTAATTCCCTTGCCAGTTCAATCGTACGCACGGCTGCGATGCTGCCTGTTACCGCTAGCACAATGGTCTTGTCCTTTAATGAGTCCGATGAGGCACCGGTCAGCAGAAATGTGGGATGGTTATTCATAATTGTGCTCTGTTTGTCTGGTAGATTATTCAATGTTTTGCTGTTTACTGCCCCTCATCCTCTGATATGTCGTTCTTTTCTATTTCTTTACATATCAGAAATCCTCTTGCCCGTTCAGTATATTTGTATTCATTCACCTTATTCCAGAACTTCCGGGAATGGTTGGGGTGTTCCAGATGTGTTATCTCATGCATGATAACATAATCCAGCACCCATCTCGGCATTTCAGCCAGCTCGTGGGAAATACGTATGCTACCTCTTGCAGGGGTGCAGCTTCCACGGCGGGTATTCTGGTTGGTAACATATTTGATGGAGGCAATTTTGAGCTGACCGTTGAAATAGCGCCGGTTGAACTCATTAGCACGCTTTTCCAGGTAATCGTCGTCATTAAGTGCCTTGCGAGTCTGTTTATTCTCAACCTTGGTCTTCATCTTATGGATGAGTTCTGACTCTTCTGTTTCACTTAATCCGGCAGGCATATACACAACCAATGTGTTGCCGTCCAGTTTTGCCTGGACTGTTTTTTTCCTGCGCTTACTTCTGATAACCTGGACTGCCAATTCATTATCCATTATGCTCAAACCTAATTCAACCGAACAATTTCGAAGAGTATATGTAGCCATCGGTAAAATCAGTTGCCTAGAGGGATTTTTAATGGAATTGAATGGAGTAGAAATAGAAGACACATATGCAGAAGCATTTCCTATAAAGATTGCAAGGGTACTTATCACCGGAGCCACCGAGCGCTGGGCCCTTGTAGCAGCTAAGGAGGCCACAGGATTCGGGACATCAGTAATTGCATGTCCGGCAGAAGCAGGTATTGAAAAAGTGGTAGGAGGAGACGAAACACCTGACGGCAGGCCAGGTGTATATGTACAAATATGTTCTTTCGGGTTCAAGAGCCTTGATGAACAATTGCTTAACAGGCTGGGACAGTGCGTATTGACCGCACCAACTGCCCATATGTACAACGGACTACCAGACGCTGAAAAGCAGTTTGATGTAGGGTTCAAGCTCAAGTTCTTTGGTGATGGCATGGAGTCTGAGTTGGAAATGGGCGGCCGCAAAGCATACAGAATCCCCATGATGGAAGGCGATTTTATCACCGAGCATAGCATCGGTGGAGTGGCTGGTATTGCAGGAGGTAATTTCTTCATGTTGGCCGATAACCAGATGGCAGCACTGGCTGCAGCTGAGGCTGCTGTTGATGCAATTGACAAGGTAGAAGGCGTCATAACACCCTTCCCTGGTGGTATAGTGGCAAGCGGTTCAAAGGTCGGGGCCAATAATTACTCCTTCCTGAAAGCTACCAGCAATGAGAAGTTCTCACCCAGTGTCAAGGATAAGGTCGAAGGCAGCAATGTACCAGCT
>JAUWTY010000052.1 GCA_030614485.1 Methanosarcinales archaeon
TTTATCGGCAAAAATGGGCACGAAAATAGTAGGAGTGGCAATTTTCAGTATTTACAGTCCCTAATAACGTGTGGGATATAAAATTCCATATGCTTGTGAAAATCAGCGAGTTTTGATTCTGAGTTCATATAACTATGAACTCTTTATGAAGTGAGCATAACGTTTGGGATAAAAGAAGTTTTTCTGGAACGAAGTGGAAGAAAAATTTGGGTGGGGGGCGAGCCGAGTCCTGGACCGTATAACCCTTGTATTATAAGGGTGAACGGAACGAAGTGAAGTGAAAGCGCAGCGCCCCCTTGAGTTTCAAATTCTACCATTCTCATAAACTAGATTCATACACCGCTTGTTAAAGTACCAGAAATCAAGGAAAAAAGAAGAATGGCAACAATTATTCCAAAGGTTATTACCAAAGGTATTGCTATTTTTTTGCTTCTTTTTCGCTCCCAAGTAAAAAGTAAAACAGAGAAAGCTAATGTTTGTAACAAAATATCTGGTAAATATCCTAGGTGATACCATAGTGGCAATTTTGTGTAGATAAATCCTTCTATTGAACCTGGTGCTGCCCCTGCCCCGCACAAGCAGATACTGGACGCCATCCGGGGGGCTCTGGATTAAACCGACCTTGAAGGTGCCACTGTAACCCTGTCTGTACCGGATGGCAAGGCTGTGGGGGCAAAGACCCTGAATCCGCAGGTGGGTGTGGAAGGCGGTATATCCATACTGGGCACCACTGGATTCGTAAAACCCTGGAGTGACCATCTGGGCGAGACCAGGATGGACTTAATCAGGGATGCCTCAAATGTGGTGCTGACCACGGGGCGCATCGGGATGCGTTATTCCCAGATGTTGTTCCCTGAACATACTGTGGTCATGGTGGGCAGCCGGCTCGACGAAGGTATTAAGGCTTCTGGGGGTGAAACTGTAATATGTGGGTTGCCGGGTTTGATACTGAAATGGGCAATGCCTGATATACTGGATGGTACAGGGTTCAACACAGTGATTGAGATGGTGGATAACGACCGGGCGAACCCGATCATAGACAGGGCGCTGGAAGCGGCTGTGAAAAAGGCAGGTGGGGCAAGGATAATGCTACTAAACAGGGATGGAGATATTGTAAGGGATACCGGGGGCATAGC
This sequence comes from Methanosarcinales archaeon, assembly GCA_030614485.1. Classification (GTDB taxonomy): domain Archaea; phylum Halobacteriota; class Methanosarcinia; order Methanosarcinales; family Methanocomedenaceae; genus Methanocomedens_B. Next base: position 1,137 of record JAUWTY010000052.1, read on the forward strand.
GTGAAAATAGTTGGTGTTGGTATAGGTCCAGGCATGGTCACTCCTGAGGCCGCCGGTGCGATACGGCAGGCCAGGTTGGTATATGGTTCACCCCGTGCCATTGGACTGGCAGGTGAACATATTTGCTGCGAAGCCAGGCCGATAGAGGACTATGGTCTGATACATGAACTTCCCTCCGATGCTGTGGTACTTTCAACTGGAGACCCCAACCTATCTGGCCTGGGCAAATTTGCAGGACCGGATGATGTGGTAATACCCGGTATTTCTTCCCTGCAGGTTGCATGTGCCAGGATGAAAGTTGATCTGGCACATATCGTGGTGGTTAACGCGCATGGCAGGAATACAACACCTGCAGCAGTGAATTTCAGGCTGGCCATTACTTCAGGTTCAACAGTTTTCTTGCTTCCATCCCCAAATTTTGGCGTGGATGAAGTGGTATCTATCCTTGAAAGTATCAAACTTGATGTACCGATTGCAATTTTAGAAAAGTTAGGGTATCCCGACGAGCATGTAGAAGTCGGAACGTTAGAAAAACCACCCCTTGCATCATCACAGCTTTACTGTATGATTGTTGGACCGACACTGGAAAACGACTTAAATATCTGATTTATATGAGAACATTCTCCCCCATTCTTGCATCCCAGGCTCTCTGGCAGCTCAGGATTAAAAAAAGACCTTTCGTACTGTCCCACGGCATCAATGCAAAGTGCAATATGCACTGCGATTTTTGCGAGTACTGGAAGGAAGAAAAGGACGAAATGGAGACCGGGGATATCCTGCGCCTGCTGGATGAGGCAAAACGTTTTGGCATTAAGTATTACAATGCCTGGACCGTAGAACCATTACTAAGGGATGACCTGCCACAAATCATGGCATATGCCCGCAAGCTGGGAATGATAACGTCCATGATAACAAACGGTAAACTGCTCAGTCAGCGGGCACATGAACTGGATGTTGTGGATTACCTGTCAGTATCAGTAGACGGGACCGATTCCTATAAAGATATCAGGGGCATGGATTTCGATGACCTTCTGGCAGGGATTGAAGCGGCAAAGGAAGGGCGCAGGAACCCTATTCTGATGAACTGCGTCATCTCAGGGCAAAACCTGGATGACATTGAACAGCTTATACACCTGGCCAGGGAGATGGGAGTATGGATATCCTTTGAGGCGCTTCACCAATCAGGGGACATCGGGCAGGATGTGTGGGACAGGATAGGGATTCAGGATACTGCTAAATATGAGCGGACCGTGAACAGTATAATCAGGCTGAAGAAAGAAGGATATCCTATTATCAATTCCCTGACATACCTGAAAATGGTGCGTGACCGTAACATGGATTTCAAGTGTCATGCTGCTGATATTATTCTTAACATCACATCTGACGGCTGGATAGAACACTGCCGGGTACAAAAAGAACGTCTCGGTCATGTGAGCGAGGGGCTGGAAAACGTTTGGAACGCATCAAAGGAAAAACGTGCCATGACGGCTCGGGATTGTAATGGATGCCTGTTCTTTGGATATGTGGAAGGAAGCCTCCTGTTTGATTTCAAACCTGAGGTTATGGCACATTATGAATGGATATAAGAATAATTAAAGTAATATTGACATTTATTAGAAAAAATTAATTTCCAGGGTAGGAATCCATGTGGAGCAAAATACTGAACAACTTTAAAAAACATCCTGCACAGGAGAAGGTCATCAAGCTCCTGCTGGAGCGCGGTTTCCAGGTAAATGACCAGGCCCGGGTAGTATCGGGCAGCATCGAGATACCCCATACCCAGGTGGCCAGGGAGATCGATGTGGACCGGCGTGTAGTTGACTCCACTTGCGAAGTGATAATGGGCGACAAAACCCTTACCAGCATTTTCAGGAATATACATACCATACCATTCCTCAAAGATGTGGCACCCGAATTGGGTATGGGGGTTCTGGTCATAACACCCGGGGATGCATCCAGGACAGGTATATTGGGAAGTGTGGCCACCGCAGTGGCACATCGGGGTTTAAGCATCAGGCAGGCAGTGACTGACGACCCCTATTTGACAGAACATCCACATCTTACCATAATCACCGATGATAAGATACCTGGTGACCTGGTCGATGAACTGATGAAAGTACCGGGAGTAAAAAGCGTAACTGTATTTTAAAAAAAATAGCTATTTAGCTGCCTTTTTTTTAGTAGTACTCTTCTTTGTAGTTTTCTTTTTGGAGGCAGTTTTGCCTGTTGCTGCTTTCTTTTTTGTAGTGGTCTTCTTGGCCTTGGTTTTACCAGTGGTAGCTTTTTTAGTTGTAGTCTTTTTGACTGTCGTCTTCTTTTCAGTGACAGTCCTGGCAGCTGCGATTTCCTTCTCAGACTCTGCCCCGGTTACAGTCTTCTTTTTTGTCGCAGTCTTTTTGGTAGTAGTTGCAGCTTTCTTAGTTTTAGTCTTACCTGCAGCAGCTTTTGTTCCGGCAGTGCTCTTCTTTTTAGTGGTTTTTGGTTTGGGTTTTGCAGCAGTGGTCTTTTCAGCAACTGAAAGCCGGATGGCAGTATTCATTCTCTTCTTAGGGATTTCAAATATTTCCTCTATTGGCTTCTTTTTTGAGGCTGGTTCGGGGAACATATCCAATATGCCACCCGTTTTTGGTTCAGTCTCGATTTCGAACCTGGTGATTTTAACACCGCCGGGGGCCCGCATTGGTCCGTCCACCTTTGCTTCTTCATGTATAGTGACCTCACCGCTGTTTATCTCACCAAGAATGTGGGTGCCTTTGCCCACGAGCACATTTCCCCTGGTAACCAGGTTTCCATGAATGGTATTCCCCTCTCCGATAACGATATCATCCATGGTTTTAATGCTGCCAAAGAGGGTATTATTGTTCCCCATAACCAGTGAACTCGCCCTGATATTCCCCATCAACCGGCATCCACTACCTATATCTGCCTTGTCCGGCACTCTGATGGTTTCCATATCTACCTTTGAACCGTTTGGAATTATCAGCAGTTTACTCTCATAAATGTCGTCATCGTCGTCACTGAAAAGTTCACTTAGGGCTTTTTCAACTTCCTCACCCTTGCCCAATCTCAGCATTTCTGTAAGATAAAGGTAAATGTATATAATAACTGGAATTGGATTCCTGACCACTATCCAGCCTTTTGCTTCAAAACCCCCACCGATCTTCACATCCTTGCCGATATCCAGATCTCCATCCACAACCAGTTTCCCGTCAATGTTAACAAATTCGCCTATAAAAGCCTGGTTCTTGGTCCTTACGTCTCCACCAATATTGGACCACATATCTATGCGTATCTCTTCTGACCCAAGCACATTACCGTTGATTCGAACCCTCTCTCCTGCTATTACCGAATCTGCAATAATACCAAAACCTATGTCGGAATAGTTGCCTATTATGGCTCCGCCATCCACCACAATAGAATGCTCTTCCATTTTGGTGTTATCAGGTATTGTGAACGTTTTCAACAGGTCTTCCATCACGTTTTGCTCCGAAATAATTTGAGTTATTTAATATCCAGAGAATATAAAGTGTTTTGCTTTTCATTTTCTCGAACATTTTATCTATGTCTCTATCAATCTATAATTTGATTATTATGTGTGAATTACATGCCATGCTGGTTGACGGGACAGATAAGAAATTGTTGATGGAAGATGTTGTACGGTTAGTTGTCAACGATGAGGACATAACAATAACCGGGATGTTGGGTGATACCATGCAGATTAAAGGGAAAATACTGCGCGTGGATATCACTAAACAGGAAGCTCTGATACAGAAAATCGATTAGGTTATGTTGTATCAAGGAACACTGCTAAATATGATACTTTTTAAATTATTCTGGAAAAAGGAATCGCTGCAAAGTTTGTCAACCACAGAGTACACAGAGAGCACAGAGCGGTGCCACTTTTCTCTGTGTCCTCTGTGCTCTCTGTGGTTTTTCAAACCAGAAGGTAATAAAAAGTCTCTTAAATATTGGTAATATTTCCATTGAGGGAGAAATATATGTCTAAAGCTAAGATTGCAATAAATGGGTATGGTACAATTGGAAAACGTGTGGCAGATGCGGTTACTGCCCAGGATGATATGGAGATTGCAGGAGTTGTAAAAACCAGTCCCAGTTTTGAGGCAAAACTGGCATTTGACCGGGGATTTGCCCTGTATGCAGCCTCCCCTGATAATATAGACAGCTTCAAACAGGCCGGGCTGGAGGTATCAGGTACACTGGATGACCTGCTGGCAGATGTAGACCTGGTGGTAGATTGCACACCAGGGGGTGTAGGAGCCGCCTATAAAGAATTGTACCAGAAGCACGGCATAAAGGCCATCTGGCAGGGCGGTGAGGACCATGAAGTTGCAGGATTCAGTTTCAATTCAGAGGCAAATTATGCTGATGCCATTGGCCGCGATTTTACCAGGGTGGTCAGTTGCAATACTACAGGGCTTACCAGGGCACTGTATCCCCTTGACCAGACCTATGGCATAAAGAAGTCCAGGGTTACCCTGATGCGCAGGGCGGCAGATCCGGGTAATATCAAGAGCGGTCCAATCAATGCCATTGTGCCCAACCCAATCAGTTTACCCAGCCACCATGGGCCTGATGTGAATTCCATCCTGCCCCATCTGGAAATTGCCACAGTGGCAGTGAAACTTTCCACTACTATCATGCATTTCCATGCATTCAACGTAGAACTGAACAGCGATTTTGAGCCGCAGGATATTATTGACCTGTATGCTGCCCGGCCCCGTATCAGGTTCGTTTCAGGAGCGGATAAAATTACGAGCACGGCAGAGGTCATGGAACTGGCAAGGGACCTGGGTAGAAGCCGTAGTGACATGTTCGAGAATGTGATATGGAAGGACAGTATCAGCAAGTACCATGGTGAATTGTACTTCTTCCAGGCCATTCACCAGGAATCGGATGTAGTACCTGAGAACGTGGATGCCATCCGGGCCATGTGCGAACTGGAATCCGATGGTGCAAAGTCAATAGCAAAGACCAACAGGACAATGGGGATCGGCAAATAAGCCTGTTCCTCACATTTTTTCACATAACAACTATAACATTTTATACACAATAGCCGGGCGAATGGACAACATAACACGCATTTTCCAGATTGAAAGCAGTAACTTTGATGAAATTATCAGTGCAGCTGCCCAAATAATCAAACAGGGCGGTACTGTGGCGTTCCCCACAGAGACTGTGTACGGGCTGGGCGCTGATGCATTGAACCCTGAGGCTGTCCAAAAGATATTCCAGGCAAAGGGGCGGCCCCAGGATAATCCACTTATTGTACACATTGCAGACACAGAGCAACTGGACGTGCTCGCAAAGGAAGTCTCCGACAGCACCCGCAACCTGATGGACGCTTTCTGGCCCGGGCCCCTGACCCTTATCTTCAGGCGCAGGGACATTGTGCCTGACGTTACCACCTGCGGGCTGGACACGGTGGCGGTCAGGATGCCTGATAATCCCGTGGCAATAGCATTGATAAGACAGGCAGGTACACCTATTGCCGCACCCAGTGCTAACATATCCGGCAGGCCCAGCCCTACCACTGCAGAGCATGTGATAGCCGACCTTTCAGGCAGGATAGATGCGGTGATTGACGGGGGGCCTGTGCGCGTGGGTGTTGAATCCACTGTGCTGGACATGACCTCAGACATTCCTGTGCTGCTAAGACCGGGCGAGGTGGGTGTGGAGCAGATAAGGGAATACGTGGGTGAGGTACTTATTGGTTATACTGATACACAGGTCGGTGCAGGAGAAGCTGTCAGGTCGCCGGGCCTGAAATATACTCATTATTCGCCGGAAACAAGACTGGTGCTGGTTAGAGGGACCAGCAGTGCTGTGGTGGATAAGATAAGTGAACTGGTCAGGAAGTACGGACACGGGAACAGCCGGGTGGGGCTGCTGGTGACCGATGAAACTGCCGAACAAGTGTCAGCAGATGAGGTATTCTTGCTCGGGAGCAGGTACGATACATCCGCTATTGCAAGCAATCTGTTTGCAGGCCTGAGGCATCTGGATTTGAAAGATGTGGATGTGATCATAGCAGACGGTTCGATAGGGAGTGATAGGGTTGGGGTTGGGGTTGCGGTCCTGAACAGATTGAAAAAAGCTGCCGATGAATTAATTGAACTATAATGAAAAACCAAACAATCTTGACTAATTAAATTTAAATTCCAACGAGTGATAAGTAATAAACCACAGAGGGCACAGAGGACACAGAGAAGAAGAACAGATACAAGCTCTGCGTCCCTCTGTGCTCTCGGTGTACTCTGTGGTTGAATTATAATTGTATGAAAATCAAAGTGTTAAGAAATTAGTATCAATGATTTCTATT
>JAUWTY010000115.1 GCA_030614485.1 Methanosarcinales archaeon
GAACCAGTATAACCTCCAGCCATTTGGGTTGGAGGTTCTCATTTTTTTTGTATAGAATCACTGCCAACAATTAAAAAAAATAACATCTCGAATACCACCAAGCCCACCTCTGGTTACCTCGCACTCCGGGCTGTGACTGCCAATACTGGGGAACTCCGCACAGCACCTCACGATACCGCACTTCCTGTTCTCTTCGCCCGGGAGCAGACCCGGACGGTAGGATTTTAACCCGCAGTGGGACATATATTTTATTTACCTCCAATGTCCTGGTTGTTTTTCTTTCTTTTTTATGAGAATATCCAATAGCTATCAACGAAAAGGATAAGTATTATCGAGCATATCCTGAATGCCGTCGTATGGCTGAAGTTTAGTTATATCTCGTTGTCCCGCCTTAACTCAGCCTGGTTAGAGTGCGCGGCTGTAGTTTGTTCATGCACCCCACCGGGGTGCACACGCGCAGTAACCGCGATGTCCCCGGTTCGAATCTGGGAGGCGGGACTTTATTTTTTGCTCAACTACACATCTCAAAATACATATCGAAATACTTATATTGATATAATATCATAGATTTTTATAAGAAGTGTATTGCAAGTATATGGAATTATACTTAATTGATTTAAACTAATGATTAGTATGAATTTAAGGTGGATTAGTGAATGAGAAAAGAGATTGTTACAGTGTTGAGTATTTTAGCAATTATAATTTTGATATATAGTATTGCGAAACCGAGCCATTTGCATCAAGATATTAAGATGGAGTATTGCGGTGATTGCCATACCGAGGATTCCATCTTACTTGCTCATGAATCTGTAGATCCTATGGAAACGGGATGTGTGAATGCAGGATGTCATCCTGAAGCCATAGCTGCGTTCAGTGTTCATACAGAAATGGTACCAAGTGAATGCGATCGGTGTCACGAGTTCGGTGGAGAACCTATGTATTCGAATTGCGATCTATGTCACGGAAGTTATCATAAATTAGAAGGTAGAATAAATATTGAGGACAAACCTTGTGAAGACTGTCATGAAAGCCATTCTCTAATTACTGATGATGGCTGTGCCAAATGCCATATTGAGGAATACAATAATATAAAAACCAAGGGTGGTAAGCATTCGGATATTTCTGGTAGTTGCTATGCCTGTCATGTAGAACATATGAGCATCATGGATTGTGATGCCTGTCATGGAGGGGTTGACCACAGTGGAACTATCATCGACACAAACTGCATAAAGTGTCATCAGGCGCATATGCCAATGGAAGTCAGTTTCAGTTCTAACACGACTATGGAGCTATGTATTGAATGCCATCCCGGTGCGGCACAGGAATTCCTGGATAATCCATCCAAACATTCAGACATAAATTGTGTAGAATGCCACCAGGAACACTTCCAGTGGAGTCCATGTGCGAACTGCCATGAGGGAGTCCATTCACAGTTAACAGGATTAGATGTGGATGAATGTGTGGGATGCCATGGTACGGCCCATTCACCTACAAAGTATTAATCCACGATACCAGGTATCATATAATTAATTGTGATACCTGGTTAATTTCTTTTTTTTAGCACCCGATATTTCTGTATCCACAATTGTCTTCCAGGCAACCATGGGAATCCATTGCCCATGATAGAAATCTTTAACTCCGATAATAAGTACTATCTACTCCAGTTAATCATTATTATCCATCTTATCTGGAGAATCGGGAATGATACGGGAAATCACCAATAAGTATGAACCAAAAACCCTGGAAAAGGATATCCGCAATTTCTGGGATTCCATCAATGCCTATCCAAGGTCCAGACAGCTCAGAGACGGTAGTAAAGACTTCTATTTTGTGGACGGACCGCCCTATACCACAGGGCACATTCACCTCGGTACGGCATGGAACAAGATCATAAAAGATTCCATTCTGCGCTACAAATCCATGAAGAACTTTTGTGTCAGGGACAGGGCAGGCTGGGACATGCACGGCCTTCCCATTGAAGTAAAAGTGGAGGAAAAGCTTGGTTTCAAGTCCAAGAAAGATATCGAGGAGTACGGAGTGGAACGGTTTATAGCAAAATGTAAGGAGTTCGCACTGCAGCATAAAGATGATATGACCCAGCAGTTCAAGGACCTGGGAGTTTGGCTGGACTGGGAAGACCCTTATATGACCCTGAAGGATGAATACATTGAAGCAGCCTGGTGGACCCTGAAACGCGGTAATGAGAAAGGGTTGCTGGAGAGGGGTAAACGGGTTGTGAACTGGTGTCCCAGATGTGAAACAGCCATTGCTGATAGTGAAGTGGAATATTGGGATAAAGAAGACCCATCCGTCTATATCAAGTTTAAAGTCAAAGGTGAGGACAATACCTATATTGTCATCTGGACCACCACGCCGTGGACCATCCCTGCAAACATTGCCGTAGCTGTGCACCCCAGCTTTGAATACAGCAAGATACGAGCATGGAAGGAAGATAAGAATGACAGCGAAGTGCTGTACATAGCCACGGAACTTGTCGAGAATGTATTGAAACAGGGACGTTATTCTGATTATGAAGTGCTGGATCAGATTCTTGGCGAGGATATGCTAAAATTGTCGTATGAAAACCCCCTCTCTGACAAGGTACCTGCACAAGCCGGTTTTGAACATAATGTTTACATGGCGGATTTTGTCACAGCCGAAAACACTGGTTGTGTCCATGTTGCACCCGGTCACGGTATGGATGATTTTATGCTGGGCGTGGAAAATGACCTGCCCATATATTGCCCTGTGGGTCCTGACGGAAGGTACACTGCAGATGCAGGGGAATATGAAGGCAAATATGTAAAAGAAGCCGATGAACTGATAATGGATGACCTGGAAGAGAGGGGGAACCTGCTCAAGAAAAGCATCATCTCTCACAGGTACGGACACTGCTGGCGATGCAAGACCCCAATCATCTATCTTGCCACAGAACAGTGGTTCCTTAAGATATCAGAGATTAAAGATGAGATGCTTAATGAGGTTTCGAAAGTAGCATGGTATCCTGATTGGGCAGGTTCTGCAAGGTTTGCCGACTGGATATCGGGCGCCCGTGACTGGTGTATCAGCCGTCAGCGTTACTGGGGCATTCCGCTTCCCATCTGGATATGTGCCGACTGCGGCGAGTTAGAGGTCATCGGTACAATGGAAGAGTTGCGGGAGCGTTCCGGACTGGAAGGGCACCTTGACCTGCACAGGCCCAACGTGGATACGATTAACATCAGTTGCCAGTGCGGAGGCACAATGAAGCGTGAACCTGACGTTTTCGATGTATGGTTCGATTCAGCAGTGGCTTCCTGGGCGACTTTGCACTATCCTGCCGAGCATGAAGATTTTGATAAACTCTGGCCAGCTGACTTTATCACCGAAGGTCACGACCAGACCCGGGGCTGGTTCTATTCACAACTGGGTGCAAGCATGCTGGCCTTTGGCAAGGCACCATATAAAAGTGTACTGATGCACGGTTTTACCCTGGACGAGTCTGGTAAGAAGATGAGTAAAAGCCTGGGTAACGTGGTATCTCCTGAAGAGGTGGCGACAAAGTTAGGAGCCGATACCCTCAGGTTCTATGTACTATCATCAAGTGCGCCCTGGGAAGACCTCAAATTCAACTGGGAAGCGGTCTCCACAGTAAACCGGATGATGAACATTTTCTGGAACGTTTATCGGTTCCCTTTGCCATATATGGCAATGGACAACTTCGACCCTACCACCGTGACCTATGATATGGTCAAACCAAATCTACGACCCGAAGACCGCTGGATACTGAGCCGTGTGAACTCCCTGGCACTTAAGGTGGAAGAGGCAATGGAGCAGTATGACCTGCACAGGGCTACCAGACCCATATCGGATTTTATCCTGGAAGACCTGTCCCGGTGGTATATCCAGTTGATACGGCCACGTACCTGGCTTGAAGAAAATGAACCGGATAAAGTAGCTGCATATTGGGTCATATACGAAGTGCTGGTAAAGGTGGCAAAGATAATTTCACCCTTTACCCCGCATCTTGCAGAATCAATGTACCTTAACCTTGTTCGGAACCTTAACCCGGACAGTCCAGAGTCTATTCATATGTGTGACTGGCCAGCTGCACAGGATGAGTTTATTGATACCGAGCTTGAAGGGGAGATGGATAGCATCCGAAAGGTTGTGGAAGCGGCATCCAATGCAAGACAGAAGGTTAAGCGTAAGCTCAGATGGCCGGTCAGCCGGATAGTGGTGGCACCCGAAAATGAAACTGTGGCCCGTTCAGTTGAAACTCTCAGGTCAGTGTTGCTTGAACAGACCAATAGCAAGGATGTGGTACTGTTGGGCACTGGCGAGACCTGGAATGAACTTGGTGTAGAGATTATCCCACAATCAAAGGCTATTGGACCTGTATTCAAGGGAGATGCTGGCAAGGTAATTGCTGCCCTTAGTTCAACTGATGTAGCAGCATTGAAGGCTGCATTCAAGACTTCACAGGAATATGAACTGGAAATCCAGGGCGGGACTGCTACCATTACCCCGGATATGATACT
>JAUWTY010000073.1 GCA_030614485.1 Methanosarcinales archaeon
TCTTGAAGAAAAGTCTAAAGGTACTCATGAACTCTTTGCCCGGTTCGGTCATGAGGCTGTACTGGTTCCAACTATGAAGACTGCACCTGCCCAGAACCAGGATTCATTGAACGGACTGTGTGCAAAAGTGGCTGGGGGAGATGTCCACTTCTTGACATTTTCAAGTACAATGGGCGTCAAATATTTCTTCGAGCAATGCAAAAAGGTGCCTGATGGCATTGTCATGATAGCTGTTGGTCCAAAAACTGCCGATGCTGTCAGGGATAAGGGGTTCACCTGCGAGACCATTCGCTCATATTCCTCTGACCACTTCGCATCCCACCTCGGGTCCCGCATCAAAGGTAAGACTGTGGGGTTGGTACGGCCTGATGTTACCAACCCGCAACTTGTGGAGTCGCTCACTTCACTGGGTGCACAGGTAGTCGAAGGCATAGCATACCGGCTTTTGCCATTAGGTCATGAATTTAATAAAATCTTGCCAGCTGTGGATGCCGTAATCTTCACCAGCGGCAAGTCATTCACACTGGCAGGAGTAGCAGCTGAAGAACTGGACGGTAAAATTGTGGTAGCTATTGGTCCAAAATGTGCTGATGTCATGGAAAGCCAGAGTGTCACACCTGACATAACCGGAAATGGTACACTGGAAGGTTGTTTAACAGCCCTGTCACATCATTCCAGATAGACAAGTGCTTTGTTAGGGCATATCTCGATACACTTGCCACACAGTGTGCATTTATCATAATCTATCCGGGCCTCACCATCCACCCGGTACAGGGCACCTGTTGGGCAGATATTATCACACTTACCGCATTTGCGGCAGCTGTGAACCACTACATACCCGTCTTTTTCCATTTATACCATCAATAAACTATATATGTGACCAAATACAATGGTTTTGTACAAACTGTACAATATTGTATTTAACATTTACCACTAAACCGGACAATCAAATAATATCGAGGATAAAAAATGCCCAGTTCAATACCTGAGATGATACATGGGAATTTCAATTGCAGTGATATTGCCAAATGCGTGCTGGGATTGAAAAACCTGGACCTTGATACATATCGTCTGCTGGTACAGGAAGGTCCCAGGACTGCGGAAGAACTCGGTGAATTATTACACAGGGAACGTAGTACTGCTTACCGGGCACTTCAAAATCTTATGTCGTGCGGATTGGTCTACCGGGAGACAAAGACAATAGAAGGCGGTGGATATTTTTACATCTACAAGGCACTTGACCCTTGTAAGTTAAAGGACATGGTACAGGACAATATCAATGCCTGGCATGAGAAGATGACTGCTCTGGCCCAGGATATTGAAAAAAATGTCCTGGAATAGCCCTGAATGGCCTTAAACAACCTTAAATAACGTTAAATAACCTTAAACAACTTTAGGCCGCTTCAAACAGCCTTAAACGATGTGGCACAGTATTATTTATACCTAAAACAACTGGTCACAGATTTCTTCTACCTTTTCCCTTAACTCCCGCTGACCGATTCCCATCATACCTGCAGCAAACATTGCACCGCCGGCACCAACGCCTTCTTTTACTACACCTGACTCGTACATTCTAAGTCCCTGGTTCCTTGATTGGTCAAAACCCGGATCTACGATATGTGCTGCATATCCCAGTGTCGATACCGTATCCAGGAAACTGGCAGTCTCATCCTGTGCCACATATTTTGTGGTGGCAATGGACACATTGTTTGTTATACCTAAAAGTTTAATAAGTGCCAGGACTGCCATCATCTGGGTGCCTCCTGCCAATACTGATGTAGTATCTTTTAACCCATCCAGAAGACCACATACACACGCCATCATGGGGTCACCGATACATTCTATAGCGCGCATAGGTTCATTTGACAGCCCCCCAAAAGAAATACCTGACCTATCAAGGGCTTGTGCCACTACCTGCTGTTTTATATCAACAGGATTTTGCAGGTGACTGCTGCTCACCCTGCCATCAATACCAATTGCCTGCAATACAGCCATGGCAGTAGTCGTGCCGCCAGGTACGCTTTCACCAATCACCACGAAGTCGGAAATGCGCCTTATCTGGCGTCCAAGTTCCAGTGAGTTGTCATATATCAGTCTTGCATCCTGAACCGCATTGCCATTCCTGATGTCGCCGCCGGGTTTTGCGCCCACATCCAGCAGGGGTATCCGGGGACGTATGTGCAGACCACTGTTAATGAACATAAAAGGTATATCTGTAAGCTGCATGGCTGCACGTGTAATCACAGCAGGTGTCGGACTGTTGCCGGTCATGGGAGGTTCAGTATTGCAAATAGTCCTGCCAAATGTTACCAGTTCAGCATCCGCTGCCGGGGTATAGGCGATGACATCAGGTGACCTGCCTGCTGCTGAAATACCTGGGATCTTTGCAGTATCGGTATTTGAAAGGACACATAAAAATAAGGGACGTTCTGCGTTAAATGCTGGTGGTTCAGATGATATCCAGTGGTCCATAAGGCATCCTGCGTTAAAAGTATAGGTTGTTAGGATGAACCTATTTCACGGATTATATTAAATATATTGCGTTTCGACCGGTTGCGATTTAACATTTCCGGAAAATCCTCCCTTTTGGTTGGATCTACTTGAATATATACAGTTACAGTGTTTGTTTAAAAAAAATCATAATGTAAAGAACGGTCATAACATTCATTACATTTTATTTTTGAAAGTTGATACCTTTTAGCTTTTCAATATTAAACAGGGTTTTCTCAGCTTCCTTTTTGGTTTTTTCTTCAAGATGTAAAACGATTTCATTCATGGGAACAGCTAGTTTATAAACCTTCATAGGCCTACCCTTGCCTTCTTTTTTAATCTCCCTCTCTTCCAGCCATCCATAGGTCCTCAATTCCCGCATGGCAATGCTTACTTCGGGCTGCCTGAGCTCTGAACCCAGTTCAAGGTCTTTTGATGTTGCTTCATCGACATTTGCAAGATAAGCGAGTGTTGAAGCTACGTTACGCGATATGTTAAGGTTGCGCAGAATGTCAATAAATTCAAGGTCATGGTCATCGAAAACTCTCATTTCTGAATGTCTCATAAATATCACATCTTTTTATTGTTTTACTTACATATTTTAGTTATAATATAAATAGTTAATTCGAATAATAATATTTAATTCAAGTTACTTTAAGTAGCCTATCTAATTTAACAGTTTTGTTATATATTTCCTTAGTATTATATCTCATAATATACTATTATTTAACATGAAATCAATTCCTCATACTGAAAAGAGGTCCTCATGAAAAAAATAGCTGCAAGCCAAAGTATGCAAGAATACTTCACGTTAATGGAATCTAAACTCAATTCTGCCATTGAGATTGCAGCAAAGGCCAGAAGTAAAGGACTTGACCCCCAACCCAATATTGAGATACCCCTGGCCCAGGACCTTGCAGACAGGGTGGAAAAACTTATCGGCATTGAGGGAGTGGCGCCGCGTATCAGGGAACTGGAAAAGGATATGAGCCGGGAAGAGGCAGCATTGCATATTGGTGTGGATGTGGCTACCGGCAAGGTGCAGCCCTTTGACTCTGAGACCCAGGCCCTGGATGCCGCTGTCAGGGTATCGGTGGCGATGCTTACCGAAGGCGTGGTGGCGGCACCCATTGAAGGTATTGACCGGGTGGATATCGAAACCAATGCTGATGGTTCAAGATTTGTAAGGATATATTATGCTGGCCCCATCAGGAGTGCAGGCGGTACTGCACAGGCACTTTCGGTACTGGTTGCCGATTTTGTCAGGAGAAGCATGGATATTGGCAGGTACATACCCACCAAGAACGAAGTTGACAGGTATGTGGAAGAAGTACAGTTATACAGACGTGTAGCAAGCCTGCAATATACTCCGAGTGAGGAAGAGATTCGACTTATTGTGGAAAACTGTCCCGTATGTATAGACGGGGAACCCACCGAGGATGCGGAAGTGGATGGTCACAGGGACCTGCCCCGAATCCCCACAAACAGGGTTAGGGGGGGGATGTGTCTGGTTATGGCCGAAGGCCTGGCCTTAAAAGCGCCGAAAATAAAAAAACATGTGACCAACCTCAAACTGGACGGCTGGGACTGGCTGGATACGTTCATTAGTGGCGGAAAAAAAGACGATGACGCAGATGATAAAGACGGTGTGAAGGTCAAACCCAAGGACAAGTACCTGCAAGACCTGATTGCTGGCAGGCCCGTGTTTTCATATCCATCCAGGCCAGGAGGTTTCAGGCTCAGGTATGGACGCAGCAGGAACACCAGCTTTGCGGGCGGAGGTACCAGCCCCGCCACCATGGTACTGATGGATGATTTCCTGGCAGCTGGCACCCAGATTAAAGTGGAACGACCGGGCAAGGCGCTGGGCATAGCTCCCGTGGACAGTCTGGAAGGTCCGACTGTACGGCTGTTCAATGGTAATGTGCTCAGGGTGGATTCCATGGAACAGGCTCATCAGGTCAGGAGTTCCATATCCCAGATACTGGACATTGGCGAGTTGCTGATAAACTACGGAGATTTTCTAGAGAACAATCACTTGCTGGTGCCCTCAGCATACTGTTTTGAATGGTGGATACAGGAACTGGAGACGGCGGCTGTAAAGATGGGTAATGACATACCGTATGAAGAATCAGAACTTACCAAACCTTCCGGCGCTATGGCACTGGAGTTATCTGATAAATTTCAGGTCCCGCTTCATCCCCAATACACCTATCTATGGCATGATGTCACCTCACAGGATATTCTCACACTTTCAACCTATGTAGAGCACAACGCAACATATGAAAACGCAGAACTGGTACTTCCAGTCGATAGCGCTATTAAGCACATACTGGAAATACTGCTTGTCCAGCACAGTGTACACGATAACAGGGTCCATATCGACCAGGCAGGACCGCTGGTTCGGTGCCTGGGTCTTGACGATTCCCTGCATCGCGTCAGGAATGCTTCCGTAGATGAGAAGCCTGACCCAATGGACATGGTAAACCACCTTAGCCAGCTCACCATCAGGATGCGGGCACCGTACCGTATCGGTTCCAGAATGGGCAGGCCTGAAAAATCTGATAAGCGTGAGATGAAACCTGCCCCGAACTTGCTGTTCCCTGTGGGTGAAGCAGGAGGGCGCAAACGCTCTATGATAGAAGCAAAGAACTATTCCAAATCATTCAAAGAAAACGTGGGCACATTTGAAGTGGAAATAGATACCAGGGCATGTACCAGATGCGGAGCGGCAACCTTCAGGCGTTTTTGCTCCGATTGCGGCGGGCCCACCCGGGCAAAATTACATTGTCCGGCATGTAATATTGAGGTGGGTGAGCCGATATGTCCCAAATGTGGACTTGAGACCACCTCTGCTGATAAACTTACTATTAATTTCAAGGATGAATATCTCAAAGCATTTGAAAATATCGGTGAGCGGGATAACCTGGCCAGTTTTAAGGGTGTGCAAGGACTGATATCTAAAAACAAGACACCAGAACCCATTGAAAAAGGGATTCTGCGCGCCAGGCACGAGGTGGTCACCTTCAAGGACGGTACAGTGCGTTATGATATGTCAGACCTGCCCCTTACCCATATAAGACCCGCTGAGATTGGTACTGATGTGCAGACCATGCACCGGCTTGGATACACGGTTGATATGGATGGAAAAGAACTCGTGGACCCCTCGCAGGTTGTGGAACTGAATGTGCAGGATTTGGTAGTATCCCATCACTGCGGTGAATATCTGCTAAAAGCTGCCTGTTTCATTGATGATCTGCTTGTGAAATACTATGGTCTTGAACCATACTACAATGCCAGCACAGTGAACGATTTGGTCGGAACATTGCTCATAGGGCTGGCACCCCATACTTCCGCAGGTGTACTGGGGCGGCTGGTAGGTTTTACCAGGGCTTCGGTGGGCTGGGCACATCCTTTCTTCCATGCAGCCAAACGCCGCAACTGCGACGGTGACGAGGACTGTGTTATGCTGCTGATGGACGGACTGTTGAACTTCTCACGCTCGTACCTGCCAGATAAACGGGGGGGCCAGATGGATGCACCGCTGGTACTCACTACCCGCATTGACCCCAGTGAAGTGGACAAGGAAGCCCATAATATTGATGTACTACGCCGCTATCCCCTTGAGTTCTATGAAGCCACCCTGCAGTATGTTAATCCAAAGGACCTGGAAAAGGTCATGGATACCGTAACTGGCAGGCTGGGTACGCCCGGACAATATGATGGCTGGGGTTTTACCCAT
>JAUWTY010000119.1 GCA_030614485.1 Methanosarcinales archaeon
CATACCTGTACCGGCTACAAGAATTAACCAAGCATCTGTGCCAGAGAAAATCGGATGCATTCTTCCTACAAGATAAATACCTGCCTTGACCATTGTTGCCGAATGCAAAAAAGCACTGACCGGCGTCGGGGCTTCCATGGCATTTGGAAGCCATATGTAAAATGGGCCCTGTGCCGATTTTGCGGCAGCGCCTATGAATATCAATACCAGTGTTATAAGAAAGAGGTCATGATCCTTTACGGTCTGGATCAATGCTTCGTTTTGAAGGATAGTAGGTATGTCAAAGGTGCCGGTGATCGAATGAAGGAAAAGAAATCCTGCCAGCATGACAAGTCCGCCTGCTGCTGTCACGATCAATGATTTTGTTGCACCGTAGATCGATTCTGGTTTATCGCGCCAGTATCCGATAAGCATATAGGATGTAACACTCGTAAGTTCCCAAAAAATAAACAACAGGATTGTGTTTGCAGAGAATACCATTCCTACCATAGAACCCATGAACAAAAGAAGCCACATATAATATCTTGGCAGATCCTCTTTGTGAGACATGTAGCCGTTTGAGTAGGACATGATGATCACGCCAATACCCGATGCTAAGAACGCTATGAGAATACCCAGCCCATCTATGTAAAGACCAAAATCAAGACCGACACTCGGCAACCATGGAACTGCACCGGATATAGGTCCATCATGAATGACATGTGGCAGCACGGATGCGATAAGCAAAAAGCTAGCAAGTGCGACTGCGGCTGCAAGCCAGCCTACATAATGCTTTAAAATCTTCTCTGCAGCAGGAATAAGTCCTGCAAAAATAAAGGGTAAAAATATTGCCAGTGTTATAACATTGAATGGGTCCATGTCCCCTCTAATTCAATTCCCTTTATTTAAATCTTATGAAAATGTCAGAAAAGTCCATATTCCGATGCATTTTGGAATTGTGGCCATCTATAATTAATCATCGTGACCGATGACGAATGAAATGAAATGTTCAATAGGGATTTTCGATCAAAACCCACATAAACACATTGTCAAACTACATGGAATAGATTACATATTGTATAAATATATTTTATTCCATGTTATCCTTAACCGATTTTGCACTACGAGAAAGTATAAACGCCTCGAAAGTCTGGGAGACAAACTCTCAGAAATAGAATCGCTTATAAGCTGGGAACCATTTCGTCCAATAATAAATGAAATGTACAACAACAAGACAGAATTGGGTGGATAGAAGGGAAAATTATGTCAAAGAAAGGCATTTGTAATGTGTGGAACGAAAAATTGAAATTAAAAGGAATCCTCAATAGATATAAAACATTCACTCGATGAGTTATTTAATATTATTCAATAATAATTATAGGTGTGTAGTATGTCATCAAACATTCAACTTTGCTATCAATGTGGAAAGTGTACTGCCATCTGTCCGGTCAGAAGGGTAGTAAAGACCTCTCCCAGAAACACGATTTACCAGACAAATGTTTACGGAATGGATTCAGATGATATCTGGAACTGTTTAACCTGTAACCTTTGTTATGATGAATGTCCCCAGGGTGTTGATTATCCTGAATTTGTAAGGGAAGAAAGAGCAAAAAAAGACAGTGCTGGCGCCGGCGCTGGAACCAAAGTTGCTCATGAGGGCGTATTTACCCTATTGGCTGACATGATGGTAGACCTTGACAAGAGCAGAACCGGTCTCAAAGAGACAGGAAACGAAAATTCAAAGGTCGGCTATTATCCAGGATGTCTCGACTTTCAGGATATGTTCTTTAATGTGGATGTGGACTTTAAGGCAATTGCAGATTCGTCCATGGAACTGCTTGACGATATGGAACTTGATCCCAAACTCCTGCAAATGAAATGTTGCGGCCATGACCAACTGTGGCAGGGAGATAAAACCACATTTGACAAACTCAAAGAGCAGAATACAAAACTCATTGAACAAAGCGGTATCGAGACCCTTGTCACTTCCTGTGCAGAATGTTACCGTACACTCAGTCAGGATTACGATCTGCCCATTAAAGTCGTACATATCAGCCAGCTTCTAAAAGATGCCAATCTTAACACCAGCACTGGCACTGGCATTGATTCCGGTGTCACTGTTACATATCATGATGCATGTCGTCTGGGTCGTCACATGGGTGAATACGACGCACCAAGGGATGCCCTGACCAATAGTGGTGCCAGTCTAACTGAGATGAAACATAATAAAAAGGATGCCTGGTGCTGCGGTGTCAGTTCGATGATGAACTGTAACGACAAGAGTAAAGCACTGCGAAAAGCAAGACTTGATGAGGCAAAGGATACCGGAGCCGATGTTTTGATCACTACCTGTCCCAAATGCCTGGCACATCTTACGTGTATGAAGACAGAACAGGAATCAGTTGAGAACTATGAATTTGATATAAAGGATCTGACAGTGTTCCTTGCCGAGCAAAAGGGAGGTAAGAACAATGAGTGACACTATTAAGACATTTAAGACATCTGATCTTTCCCCGGAGTTCAGGGAGGAAATATTTGAAGAACCCGGTGCTGAAAAGATTACTTTATGTTTCAACTGTACCGGTTGCTCTTCCGGTTGTCCCATGGCTGAACAGGAACCCGAATTCAACATCCGTAAATTCCTGCGCATGGCAAATCTTGGAATGAAGGATGAACTTCTAAACAGCCCGTATCTCTGGTATTGTACAACGTGCTACAAGTGTCAGGAACGGTGCCCTCAGGGTGTAAAGAATGTAGATACCCTGCTCAAGATCCGTACCATTGCAGTCCACAACGGCATCATGCTGCCAGCACATAAGAAAGTGGGGCAGTTGGTTTTCAATTTCGGACATGCCGTACCTATCAATGACGATACAAAAGAAAAACGCAAAGCACTGGGATTGGACGAGGTTCCGCCAACTGTGCACAGTTTCCCTGATGCACTTGATGAAGTCAAAAAAATATTGCATATTGCAGGGTTTGATGAGATTGTAGCCGAAGAGGAGGAGAAGAAATGAGCAAATTATCATTTTTCCTGGGTTGTATTGCCCCGAACCGTTACCCTGGTATTGAGATATCTACCAAAAAAGTCATGGAAAAGTTAGATGTGGAACTGGAAGATTTAGAAGGTGCTTCCTGCTGTCCAGCTCCCGGCGTGTTCAAATCTTTTGACAAGACCACCTGGCTGTCTATGGCGTCCAGGAACATTACACTATCGGAAGAAATGGGCGATGACCTGTTAACCATCTGCAATGGGTGTTTTGGTTCACTGGTTGATGCCAACCTGATGTTAAAAAAAGACGCAGCCCTGAAAGAAGATGTTAATAAGATACTTTTTGAGATCGGACACGAGTTCAAGGGCACACAGGATGTACGCCACATCATCGAATATCTCTATCAGGAAGTGGGTGTTGAAAAGATCAAAAAAGCGGTAACCACCCCCATTGACCTCAAAGTAGCAGTACACTACGGCTGCCATCTGGTCAAGCCAACCAGGGAAAGACATCTTGGAAGTGCTGAAAATCCCACATTCTTTGATGAACTGGTGGAGGCAACAGGTGCCACATCAGTGGATTACGAAGATAAGATGGCCTGCTGCGGAGCAGGTGGTGGTGCCAGAACAGCAGTACTTGATACCACACTACACATGGTATCCAATAAGTTGGATCATGTGATTGCGGCAGGTGTTGACTGCATTGTAGATGCATGTCCGTTCTGTCATTTGCAACTGGATGTTGGCCAGACCGAGATAAAAAAGAAGTTCGGTAAAGAATATGGTGTGCCTGTGCTTCATTATTCGCAGCTTCTGGGACTTGCCATGGGTTTTACGCCCGAGGAACTGGGTATTGACCTGAACTTTGTGGATAATAGCAAGTTTATCGAGAGGATCAGAGGTGGTGCGAAATGAGTAAACTGGTAGGCGCCGTAGCCGTAGCCGGTGGAGGTGTGGCTGGTATACAGAGTGCCATTGATCTTGCAAATAGCGGGTTGAAGGTATATCTGATCGAGAGCAGCACGTCCATAGGCGGCAAGATGGCCCAGTTGGATAAAACGTTCCCCACACTGGATTGTTCCATGTGTACCCTGTCCCCAAAACTCGCTGAAGTGGCACGTCACCCTAACATTGAACTGCTGACATACAGTGAGATCACAGGTATTGAAGGTGAAGCAGGCGATTTCACAGTCAAGGTAAAGAAAAAAGCCACGTTTGTGGATCCGGACAAATGTACAGCATGTGAGTTATGTGTTTCAAAATGTCCGGTCAAGGTGCCTGATGAATATAATGAAGGCGGGAATAATCGCAAAGCCATATATCTGGCATTCCCCCAGGCAGTAC
>JAUWTY010000049.1 GCA_030614485.1 Methanosarcinales archaeon
ATCCTTCTTCCTGATATTGTTCCTATACTTGGATTCCAGGGGTACAACCTCATTACCCTTGACCAGCACACAATCCACTTCAGATGTCCCCTTCCTCCAGAAAAAACGTGCCTCTGATTTGGTTACCACCAGATTCTCTACTACCCTGCTCATGTCAGGATGTTCCCACAGATGTAGCAGCAATGTGGCACTCCAAATTTCTTAATTTTTCAATCTTGATGAAGATTCTCGAAACAAGCTTTTTGTCAAGAGATTTTAAAAATTTTACAGCTTGCTTTGAATATTTAATATCGAACATTATATTCCCAATTCTTTTTTTAGATCCTCATGAGAAGTAAGTATTCCAAAATCTTTTTCTTTTCTGTATTCCTGTAAAGAAAGATAATCCTCTTCTGTTAAAATCGAGTCAATATCTACCATATGGCTCTTAATAAAATCAAGGTCTTCTCTAATTGCTCTTAATTCATGCTTAATTTCATTAGAGTTAATCACCTCAGACATACTTAATAGTTAATCTTTCAATTACATAAATATAACGAAATTCATAGGTTTTCATTTAATGATTTATTATTGCGCCTATGAGAGCACCACCCAAATATCTCAGGCAATATCCTGAACACCTCCCCCCCTTTACACCCTTTTCATGCCACCCACGGCTGAGCATCACACTCAATTCTTGTAACTTTTATCAAAAGCACTCCATCCTCAGTCCGCAAACAACTCATCAAGAGATTCCACTTCAATAAATCTGCCCTCTTCAGTCTCCCTCAATCGTTCAATAAACTCGTCCATTAAAGGAAGTTCATCAACTGGATGCCAGTCTGTTTTTTCGCAGAATTCCCAGTCTTCATCAGTCAACCTGTCGGTTTTAAATATCTTTCAAATATTTGCTTCTTGAGAATGTCTTCCTTGCCACAACCCACAAGTAACCCGCACAATGCAAAAATCCAACACAGACATCAATCAAATATCTCAGGCACAATCCTGCGCGCCACTTCCCTATAAGCCGCAGCCAAATCCCCCTTATCGAACCTGAACACATCCTTGTCCAGTGAATCTCCGGTCTCCTTATCCCACAACCGGCAAGTATCGCATGAAATCTCATCACCCAGCACTACTTCCGTACCCCTGCGCCCGAACTCAAGCTTGAAATCAGGCAGCAGAAGTCCCCGCTCATCCAGGTATGCTTTAAGGATCTCATTTATCTTAAGCGCAGTCTGGCGTATCCCTGCCAGTTCTTCCCTGGTTGCAAGCCCCAATGCTATTGCAATATCTTCATTGAGCATAGGGTCATGGCGTGAATCATCCTTATAATCCATCACAATCACAGGCTCATCAAGTACAGTTCCCTCTTCAAAAGGATACTTCCTGGTCATAGAACCCGTAGCAATATTACGGACAATTACCTCAACCAGGATGATGCTAACGGTATCCACCAGCATCTCATTGCCAGCCACCATTTCCCTGTAATGGGTCTTGATGCCTTTTTCTTCCAGCAGTTCAAATAACTTTTTGGATATCTGGGCATTATAATACCCTTTTTTCGGCACTTCAGATTTCTTTTCCCCATCAAAAGCTGTGAGGCTGTCCCTGAAATCCATTATCAACAGGTTCGGGTCTTCGGTGTGGTAAATAGTCTTTGCCTTTCCTGAATACAACTCGTCTGTCTTCTTCATCTAATCATCCTCACAGGGAGAAAATAATTGATGTGCATAAACCCATATAATACTACCCATCGACTTCTCCCATCACATACCTGACAATATCAACAGTGACGTCAATGCCGCAGGCTTCAAAGATACCTTTGCCCGAAGGCGTACCATTCACCTCTAGAATACTCAACCCTTCCTCCCCTTCTATCAGGTCCACACCGGCATACACCGCACCCACTGCCCTGGCCGCACCGCATGCCAGCTCCTCAATTTCAGGTGACAGTGGGCAATATTGGGGTGCTCCACCCTGTGATAAATTGTTTATCCATGAACCAGGAGGAGCATTTCGGTATATTGCTCCTGATGCCTGTCCGTCCACCACAAATACCCTGATATCCCGTCCTGGATTCGGTATATACTGTTGCAGGTACAACACCCCCCTGCGCTCCAGGTGCATCATGAGCCGTGTTTTGGAACTTTCATCGTCCACCACGCAGTGAATATCCAGGCCCTTAAACCCAAAAATGGGTTTAATCACAGCCCTCCCCCATTCCCTGACAACATTAACCGCTGTGTCAAGGTCAGAGGTGAGAATAGTGTCAGGAGTGGGTAGGCCTTGTTGCTTGAACAGGTACGATGACATGTGTTTATTGGCCGCCGTCTGTATGGCCAGGGGCGGATTTACAATCTTAATCCCCTGTTCATCCAGATTGCACAGTACATCGAACCGGTAGGGCATACCCTCATTATCGTCTCCACCAACCCCCCCCCCACCAACATCACGCACAATGACCGCATCCAGCGACCTGAGGTCCATGTCCCTTGCCACTAGTTCAGTCTCCCTCCGCAACCTTGTGGTAACATCATGGAGCCTGAACACAAAAGGCGACCCACCTGCCCTGGTCACTGCCTCATACAATGCAAGGGCAGTCCAGTCCTGCGGGTCGGTAACTGCTATGCCGATACGTTTCACGATAACAACCCCCCTATCTCGACCGGGCTTATATTCAATTCTTCCAGTACCCATGCCTGGATATTCACCACTTTATTTACCGCATCAATAATAGTACCGTCCGAAGTGGCCACCAACTCCCCGCAATGCTTGAGGTCATAATCAACGTGCTTGGAAGTCCTGACATTGCCAATAAGGCCAGCCTTTCCCATCCTGTCACCCACCCATTTTGCCAGTTCCCCGCTCTTGCTAATCTGGCTGTCGAAGAGAAACTCCACCTTACCAGGTGCACAATGTGACAGCTTCCCGAGTATGTAATCCAACGCCCTTACAGTCACATCCGAGCAATGGTAATTCCTGAACACACCTCTGGTATCCCTGATAAACCCATCATCACAAAGGTAGACCGGCTCACCTTTAAATGCGGATTCCACACCAATAAGTACATTGTACCCATCCACCCAAATTTCTTTACCAGCCAATTCGTTACATTCAATGGTCCTGTTTTTCCGTGCCTGAGCCATCTCTTCAGTGTAGATGACCCTGCCAAACACATGGCGGATATTGATATCCAGCCTGTAATGGTTGCACACATAAGTAATGGCGCTTGCTCTTGGATACCCCCTCTCCAGCAGGTATCTTATATCACTTACAGCCATATCCTCAACAGGAATATAAGATAAGGCCATCTCCCCCTCAGGCATGGTCAATACTCCATTTTGAACCTCAAAATTGCAGCAATACCGCCCAGACCGTGCAGCCTGTGTCCCGGCTCGAATTCGGTACTGAATACCACCACCTTGCCCCGGCTGTGTTCAATGCTAAGGATGAATGCATCAATATTTTCCCCTTTCTCCCGCCCCTCCCTGAGCAGTTCATCAGTAATAAGCAGCGTACCCACTGCACCCATATCCCTGGCCTGTCTCACCGCATCCCACCCATAAGCTACGGCCCCGTCGGTTGCAATGCGCTCCATCAGCTCTTCCATGAGCATTGCCTCCCTGGCTATCCTGGACTCCTCCACTATCCTGTCAACAGCACCCCGCCGCAACACTTCCTGGTAACCGGAAACGCCTATGGTTATTGTATCTTCGGTCCGGGCCCTGGCTGCCAATTCGGGTTTTTGTGTTTTCATGGTCTTCATGAAATCGTCTTTCGTAAATCCGGGCCCGGCCACGATAACTGTCTCGCTCTTGCCCGCAGCCTGTTCAAGCTGGGCAATGACCTGGGCAAAAAAGCCTTCCCTGTGACTGGATTCTCCCTTACCGGACCCCGTCTTGACATTAGAATAATCCTCAACCCCGAACTGTCTGACAAGTCCGATGGACGCCTCACCTTCTTCAATTGTCAGTATGACCACCTTGGGACGTTTTGCTGCGGCTTCAGCCTCTTTGATACGCTCAAGCTGGTCGTTCTTCCAGGTTTTTGTCACAGACAGGTTCGTACCTTCTTCAATGTTCAGGGTGTGGTATGCACTTACATCCTGCCCGCTCTCGATCACACCATGCAGGCGCAACCGATTTGAGAATTTATGGAATTCGATGTTTTCTATGCGTACTCCCAGACGCATGGGTTTTTTCTCGACTTTTTCAGGTCTGAGCTTATCGGTGGCTCCCTCCACCCGGCGTTTTGTGAGGGCAAAAACCAAATCGCCTGGCTCAACAATATATTTCAGGTGCCACAGGTCGTCAAGGGATTCCGGCGTCAGGGCAATCTCGCCTTCCCTGCCTTTCAGGTTCCTTTTGGTAACTCTCATCCAAAACCTATAGTGTACTGGTAGGTTATGTTATTTACTGTTAGGATTTTCAATAAAAAATGATACAATATTATCTAACACTTTTACAACCGTTTAACCAAAACAGTTTATTTATAACGTTTTATTTTTGAAGTTTAATTACTGCAATTTAGTTGTTGTGACATCCACGCAGCTTTTCAGAATCTCCTGCACGTCCCCACCTTCCACATCCAGCCCGGCAGCCCCGTCATGTCCGCCACCCGTGCCGTGGAATAATTTGCTGACCTCTTCCAGTATCTGGCCAAGGTTTACCCCTGCATCAATGGCATTGCGCCTTGCCCTGCCGCTAATTCTGGCAATACCATCTTTTTCAGTACCCACAAATGAAACGTCGGCACCTACATGTGTCAATATACCGGCTGCTGTGCCTCCAAAAGAACTTATTGTACTGGTAACGATGAGCCAGTTACCTGTACGATGTACCTTTGCTCTTTCGGCTGCTTTTAGTAAGGCGATTCTCATGCTGATATCCTGTGGGGTAGATGCAAGCAGGTCTACCACTTCACCGTATTCCACACCACTAACCTCGATAATTTCTGCAAGTGTCCTGAACGAATCAGGGTTTGCATATTTGAAATTACCTGTGTCAGTAATGATCCCAGCTATAAGCG
Organism: Methanosarcinales archaeon; assembly: GCA_030614485.1. Lineage (GTDB taxonomy): Archaea > Halobacteriota > Methanosarcinia > Methanosarcinales > Methanocomedenaceae > Methanocomedens_B. The sequence goes on from JAUWTY010000049.1 coordinate 5,011, forward strand.
CCATCGCAGATTTCCTCATAACAGGAGCTTCCATAAACTTGAGGATATCAAAAACAATCTCTGCAGTAGAACTGACGGTGCGATGCAGGTAAAACTCGGCCCCGTCTTTAATAGCACAAGTGGAATGATGGTCGATTACTGCATATTCTGCCAATTCTATTCCATTCAACTGGGCCAGCGTACTGGTATCCACGACCACAGTAAGGTCATAGTCTGAAGGATTGGGCTTTTCAATAGCTTCAATTTCCAGTGTCTTGATCAGCGTATTAGCTACCCGGTTACAACCATCGACTATTCCAACTGCGCCACCCAGAGATTGGGCTAATGTATAGGCACTGCCAACCGCATCAGGGTCAGCATTGCGGTGGCAGAGAAATAAGATATTATTATAATCCAGGAGCCGATTGTAAAAACCGGACTCGTCAACTTCCATGGCTCGTATGCCCTCGGTGCAGGCACTTATTCGGCATTCATTGTTGGCGTGCCAACAGATGTCTTCAACTGGTCCTGTAATTGGGTGAATCGCTTGTGGATTCGTTCTTCCTGTCTGGTTATGGTCTGAAGTCTGAGGTCCAGGGTCTCTTTCTTTTCCTTTAGTTCCTCAGTGGTTTTCACCATATCAGTTTTTATCATCAGGTTGCCTACATTCTTAAAGACCGGCACATCATTTTCAAGTTTTCCAAGTTCTTCAAGTGCCATATCAGATTCTTTCAACATAATCTCAAGCTGGTTCTTCTGCTGCGCCAGAGCCTGTGCTTGCTGTTGTACCTGCTGTATTTGTGCAATCTGGTTTTGCACTTGTGGGGGTAATTCTCCGCTCATTGTAATTCACACTCAGTTGTTTAATTTGATTTCAACACGGCACAATACTACTTCTATTTTTCTATTGCCATACTCATATCAACTGCTATCTTTATCAGCCGTAGCCATCCATTAAGTGCCGCTCTCATGGAGACCAGGTCGTAAGAGTTTATCTTAAGAATTAGTTCACTACCCTGAATGATAAGCTGTGAACTGGTGCGCTGATGGGATGCACCCAGTTCAGGTAAAAGGGATTGATAAATCACATCAATCTCATTAGACATTTCAAAAATGAATTCTGATTCGATTTCCATAATTGACCCCCTTATGCAAAATCGAGCCGGGAAGATGACAAAAGGAATTGTAGAAGATATACTATCCCCTACTTTCCTAGCAAATAAATCCTGACCTAAACCGCTTCTACCTTTTTGATAAGGGTTGGTCTCTCTTTTATCAGTATCCTGTGCCCACAGAATTGGCAGCGGATACCCATTACTTCGTAGTCTATCTCCACCGAATGCTTACACCTTGTACATATATATCCCATTTGACCTCACTCCGGAATTGGCCTAAAATGTAGTTTCACCTGAAGTAGTATCTTCTTTCAGACTAACGGTTTCTTGAAAGGCTGTTACTTCTTCAGTTGCTGATTCCAATTCCATTTCTTCGGTCTCAGGCTCCAGGTCCTCAATGAATATATCAGTCTCCATAGCCTTCTTAACAGACCGGGTTACTGCAAGACCCATGGACGTATATGGTACATAAGTACCGCCAGTGAAAGTATGGTCGCACTTTTTGCAGTTCCAAATACCTGTATCGGTGCGGCGTATAGTCATCTGGCCACATTTGGGACACTTGTATCCCTGTCTCATGCGTTCTTCGATATCTGCGACAAGTTTTCGGTTCTTCCTTCCGTAACGGACACCGAACCTGCCTGCTGAACGGGTCTTGTGTCCTTTACGGGTATATTTCTTTGCCATGAACTAAATCTCCAGGAATTTTTCTCTAATCTCCTGCCCTTTTCTGCAGGATACATCTACTATATGATTGATCTGATCAACTGTAAGTGATCCATTTCCGCTTTTCTGCATGCCTGCTATGGCACCTTCCTGATTGGAAATGACGGTCAGCTTGCAATCTGCAACCCGCTCTTCTTCCATTGACGGGTCAAATACGATCCCGCCACCAATATCCACTGCCGTTACCGACACTGGTATATCTCTTACAGGTAAGGGCATATCTTCGCCAATACCATAGCGTTCACCAGGTATCTTGGCTGTCAGGAGTGCTGCAATTGCACCCAGTGAAGCTGCATCCATGAGGTTTCCACCGTCATCCAGTACATGGATATCAATGAAGATCATCCAGACTTGCTCTCCCTCTGTAATGCACAACTTCTTTAAATCTATTGCGCCTGATTCACGGACACCCCTGTCAGTCACCCTGGCAAGTTCAATAGCTTTCTCCCTTGGAGGACCGGATTCAAATTCAGGGGATGCAAGAGGTATTAGCTCCATACTTGTGATGATTACACCCACATCAGGAGTGTCGGGGAATGGAGTCCCGGGCTGTATCTTCACACCGGCAATTATCTTGGTATCGCCGATCTCCACCCGTGCCGAACCTTCAGCTTTATCAATAACACCCGTTTCAATGGAAATAGTCCTTGTCTCTTCAGGTTTACGACCATCAAGTCGCTCGCCTTTCAACATCAGACGGATTAATTGGTCTTTCTGTATAATTGATACGACCTGTTTATTCATGGGAATCATCCTCCTCTGTATCAGGTTCCTCAACTGTTTCTTCAACTATTTTCTCATCCGTTTCCTCTTCCTCTTTTTCTTCTTCGGGAGCGTTTTCCTTTATTTCAGGTTCTTCTTCATCAGTTTCGCCAGCAACCTCTTCTTCTACTTCTTCAGCTTCGGTAGTAACATCTTCTGAATCTTTGTTTTCCTCAGCAGTTACGACCTCTTCCACAGACGGTTCTTCAGTTTCTTCTTCATTTGTGTCCTGCATCTTGGCATAATGGTCCATCAGTGCCTGTCTTTGTATCTCATACACTTGACGGCATCCTTCCTGTGCCATTAACAGGCCAGCTTTCAGCTCTTCAGGTGTGAGATGCCCGTCCATCTGTAACAGGGTTATCTTTCCATCCTGTGTCATTGCAATGGGGACATCTGCCTGTCCATAATTATCCTCA
>JAUWTY010000079.1 GCA_030614485.1 Methanosarcinales archaeon
AATAAAACCTTTCAAAAGCATTATACTGAATCCAGAAATACTTAACAGGGACCGGCTGGTATGTCCGGTCTATGATACCATCGATGAGACTGAATATGGCAGATACGGCAGCGAAAGCAATAATGTGATTCATATTACCACACGCAATAATAGTATTGAGAGTGGAGAGTTCGTCACCCGGTCCACTGAGAACCTGAAGCGTTTCTTTGAGGATGGTGTGCTTGTTGAGCGGGAGGAGCCCGGGTTTTATATCTATGGAATACGGTACAGCATCCCTGAAGATATACAAGGGCAGATTCCTGATGCGGCAAAGCGGGATGTATATTTTGCCTTTGGGCTGGTGGCCCTGGTACAGGTGGAGGGATTGGGTGAGGGTAACATTGTGGGGCATGAGAAGATATTTGAGAAGCATACAAACGAGCGCTATGAGGTGATGAAGGCGTCTGGTATGAATTTTGCACCTATTGTATCAGAGTACAATATGCCCGGGCATGATATCAATAATATGCTGGAGGATTACCTGGGATTCAAGCGACCTGACCTTGTTATTAGTGAGGATAGGCCGCCGCTGGTAGATGTTTCGTTGAAGGGTATCAGGCATTTGTTGTGGGAAATTACTGACCCCAGGATGGTGGGAAAAATACAGGCGATGATGGCTGATAAAAATCTGCTGATACTGGACGGGCATCACCGGTATAATGCGGCCAATGAGTTGCGTTTGAGGGATGGTGTGGAATATACTATGATGATGTTTATGGAAGGGGGAGACCGTGCGCTGTTGCTGTTGCCCTGGCATCGGTGTGTTAAACGGCTGGACATGGAGAGGCTGGGTTCGCAAACTGAACGGTATTTTGATGTTTTGTGGAGGGGTGCGCTTGGTGATGAGTTCTATGGGATGCTAAGTGCAAAGGATGATGCTCTGGATGTGAGGGTTGGGCTGTATGATGGCAAGGATTTTTCGGTGTTGAAGGCTCACGGGGATGAGGTGGAGCGGCTGTCAGAATCGTTGGGTGAGCAGGTGGGGCTTGATTATATCTCGCTAAATGAGTGGGTGATAGAACCTCTGGCGGATGGGGATAATGTGGATAATGTTGGATTTATGGACAGTGTGGCTGAGGCGGTAAGGAAGGTTGATGAGCAGGGGTTCAAGGTGGCTTTTTTGATGAGGCCCCTGGATATCGGGGATGTGGAGTATAAGGCCCATACTGAGATGAAGAATTTCCCGCAAAAGTCTACTCTTTTTTTACCTAAGGTGGCGGAAGGGATAATGATGCGGCGGTTTGGTGAGTAGGGGCTGTTGTATAAAGGAATTGTGCGGCACGATAAGGCCGAGATTACTGTAAATCACCTGGTGTAGTATGGGGAGTTTGTACTAAAGTATAGAAAGTATTTAGTTTATTGTGCTTATACTGCTTATATTGTAATAACCAGGAGGTATTCGGGTTTGTCTGATTTGACAAAAATTAATCCAACTTTACTTGTTGAGAGAATCAGTGAAATCAAGCAGTCACTGGAACAGATTGAATCTATCTCCGATAAAGGCCAGGAGGCTTTTTTAGAAGACCTGGTTCTTGTTGATTCAGTTAAGTACAGGTTATTAGTAGTTATTGAAGCTTGTATTTCTATTTGCAGCCATATTACAACAAGGGCATTCAACAAGGCACCAGAAGGTTATGCAGATTGCTTTTTCGTACTGGGGGAAGTGGGTGTCATACATGCAGACCTGGCACAAAGGCTGTCGGAAATGGCAAGGTTTAGAAATATGCTTGTGCATATATACCGGGAAATAGATGACAAGAGGCTTTATATAATCATCACTAAAGATTTGGATGATGTGGAATTGTTTTTATCAGAAATAGGGGATTTTATAGGAAAAATATGATGGGTAATACATATAATCTTTCCACTGAGCAGAAAGAAGATGTAAAGAAAAAATTGGCGGATATATTGTCATTACATGAGGACGTTACATTTGCTTATCTGCTGGGCAGTTTTCTTGAACAAGGAAGTTTCCACGATGTAGATGTGGCAGTATACACAGCGAAGGAGATTGGGAAAGACAATGTGCTGGATTATGAGATATCTTTGTCACTGGAACTTCAGCGCGCTGTAAATCTTCCATTGGATGTTAAGGTTATAGGTTATACTCCCCTTGGTTTTAATTATGAGGTTATCAGGGGTGAAGTGGTTTTTTGCAGGGATGATGACACCAGGTTTGATTTTGTTGAAAGAACATGGGCTGAGTATTTTGATTTCAAGCCTGTGGCCGAATATATCCTGAAGGAGATTACTGCCTGAGAATTATGTGGCGGTAGTTCTCGTATTTTAATTAATAAGTGTAAATCTGTGAAATCCGTGTCTTTTTATTTTTCAGACACAGATTTCACTGATTTTACGCAATTTCCGCAGGTAAATTCCAAAAGTGATTCTTTTTAAAATACTTCGTCCTTTTCATCAGTAAACTCATGGCTCATCGCTGTTTTGTGTGGGTAATTTCTTGACTTTCATCAGATTGTTAACTTCCTATTTTCATTAATTGCCTTTACTGATATTTATTTATCCGTTCATTAGTACGCTACGCGCTGAGCTGAAGCGTTCCACTCTCGGACACCGACAAGGGTGTCCTTCGCTCCACTACCAATGAAATAACAGGATTGGCCACTGGGTTTTGTTCCATCTAATTATTGTTTACGGGATCAACAGGTATGAATTTCCTGTAACGGAAGTCCTACCCACACAAAATAGCGAAGAGGCAGTATTACAGCACGGACCCGGCCAAACACAACCAGACCCGGCGGCTGGAAGGTGCATATAATTGGGCAGTGGATGCCATAAAGATGGGACTGGATGCCGGACTGCTGGTTACCATGACCACCCATATCTCGCCGGCCCGTATGCATGAACTGCCCGGTCTCTATGAACTGGCAGGTGAACTGGGTATGCATGAATTCAGTATCTGGGAAAGCGTGGCCAAACGCTCCGGCGACCCGGTGATATCAGAACAGGACAGGCAGGTAATACTGGATATGCACCGCACACGCAACCAGCCGGGGCCGGGCCCAAGAGTATTCACCAGTTCCTTCTTTGAAGGCGAAATGCTGGGGTGTATGGCTGGAAGACGCTGGGCTCATGTTTGCGTGGACGGCGGAGTTAAGGCATGTCCTTACATGCCCTTTGAGTTCGGGAATGTATTAGATGAGAATGGACTATCAGGCGCATGGAAGATCATTAGGTCACTGAAAGATTTTAAAGAGCGCAGGAACCTGTGTATGATGCAAGATCCCCAATTCCTTATCAACCTGGATCATATCCCGGAAGGTTCCAGTTCAAAATATACTTACAGGAACATTTTGAAATAACATGTCATTAAGCCCGAAACATTATATTGTATCCCAAACGATAACGAATTGGGTTATATGAGATACAATTACCTATTTTATTTTTTACTTATCGCACTTCTTATAGACCCAGTTTATGCTTCGGAAGAAGCTGTTTTCGACACTTATACCCATACCGTTGAAATGGGTCAGGGAGATTCATTTCATGAAATTAATACCCTGGTAATTGTGCCAGAGACTTTACAGGAAATCATCCTGAACTTACCTCCAAGGACTGAAAAACTTCAAGTGTTTATTAATGAAAACGAGTGCGACTATGTGCTGGAAGAAAAGAAGGGGCATTCTGTACTGACATGCCCCCTTCCAGAAAAATCTTTGACAAAGCATTTCATTTCCATAACTTACCGCACAAACTACCCGATATTTGAACTTCAGGACAAATTGATGTACAATTCAGAATACATTCCCTCATACAATACTTCCAAATTCAACTATATACTAAAACTGCCTGTTGGTTACGTTATTCCTGATGAAAAAGAAGTCTCTTTTTTTATCCACCCGGAACCAAAATCCATCTATTCTGACGGGCAAAGGATAATCCTGCTATGGGAACAGAGAAACGTGGACAATGCCTTTGAAATCTCTGTCATGATGGAACCCACTTTTGCCTCGAAGTCTACGGTTCCGCTGCTCATAGGATTACTGGTACTTATTGTCTTGTTGGGTGCCGGGTATCTATATTACACAAATAGGAGTGGAAGGAGAAACACGGCCGCAACAGTCAGCTATCCGGCACTGGTTGAACATGAAAAAGTAGTGGTTGACCTGCTGGAAAAGGCAGAAGGGAATGTAATGTGGCAGAAGCAGATACAGGTGGAAAGTGGTTTTTCCAAGGTCAAGGTGAGCAGGTTATTGCAAAGTCTGGAGAAGCGGGGCGTTATCAGAAAGGAAGCATGGGGTAATACCAATAAGATCCACCTTGTTACAGAACAGGAAGAAAACATCCTGGCTGCTAAAAAAGAATCAAATTGAATTAGTTTTTTTACATTGTTGTATCTTGTTTCACCTTGTTTCAGGTTTGTTTCATTCTGTTACATGAAAGTACTAAATAAATTCGGATACAGATAACCCATTAGCAATACAAGTAAAATCCCTGGAGGAACTAAAAATGAAATTAAAGATTGCAAGTATAATCGCCATGGTGCTGATGTTATTGTCAGTACCAGCAATGGCAGAGGATAATGAAACGATATTGACTGAGCCGGGCACAACACCTGATAGTGTATTATATTTCCTGGATGTTGCCGCGGACAATCTGGCACTTGCCATGACCTTGAACAATGATGCCAAGATTGAAAAACAACTGGAGATTGCTGAGGAACGCCTTGCTGAAGCAAAAGCAATGGCTGAGAAAGGCGATGTCAAAGCCATGAAAAAAGCTGCTGACAGACATGGCGAGATAATGGTCAAACTTAAAACAGAATTAAAAAGTATCGAGAATGGAGATTCTGAAAGCGAGTTGAAAAAAGAGATTGAAATCCAGCAGAAAATCAATGAGCATAGCGATAAAATAATGGAAGTCAGGGATGGACTGAAAATCAAGATCAAGGTCAAAGGGGATATCACTGCTGAACAACAGGAATTGATCGATTCCATTCTGGCAAGCCTTGAAGGACAGACCGGAGAAGTCAAGATCGAGATAGAGAACGAAAAGAGTAAGACCAAGATAAAGATCAAAACAGAGACCGGAAAAGACGGTGATGAGCTTGAGAACGAAATCGAGGATGAACTGGGCATAACAGAGGAACAGCGAGAGGATGCACTTGAAGAAATAATGGATGCGCAGAACGACCTAAACAAAACTCTGGATAAGTATGAAAAAATGAATGTCACTCCACCAAACAGCATAGTGGATGAGATCAATGATCTGCTTGCCAAAGCCCAGGAGGCTTTTGATGCTGGTGACTATGAAGATGCAGAGGAACTGGCGGAACATGCTGATGACCTGGTAGATAACCTGGAAGATGAGCTTGAAAAATCTGAGCACGATGAATCGGACGATGATGGTGATGAAGATGAAAATAAAAACGATGATGAAAACGACACCGACGACAAAAAAGAAGACCATGAAGAAAAAACTGACAATAAATCAGTTGAACATTCAGAGGATTCAGAGGTTAAACTAAACGATTAAACCCAACCAAAATGAAGCCAGCCGGACTGCCCGATAATTAGATTGAGGGGATAAAAATAGTGCATATCCGGCTGTTCACTTTTTTTTTGAATTTACTAAAAGTACACCAGGTTATAATCGATAAATGGAAAAAATGTAGAAATTAGCCTGCGACAAGCTTATAATAAAATACATTTTTTAAGTAATCATGGACCATAGAGATAAACTCAACCACCCGAACCACCACAGCAGGCTTGAACAACCCATTAATCACGCACACATAACACCGGGCATGTCTGTAGACGAACTTGTCAACCAGCTGGGCGGTTGCGCCTTTGGTGCAGGTCGGCTGGCCGAGGCAGTTGATATCTACACGGCCATGCTCGGGGATAGTGAATGCACTAAATTCTTCGGCCTTGCTGGTGCCATGGTACCCGCAGGTATGCGCAATATCGTCAGCAGTTT
>JAUWTY010000131.1 GCA_030614485.1 Methanosarcinales archaeon
ACACCGTCTGAAATCTGGTCACAAACTTTGTCGGGATGCCCTTCCGTTACCGATTCTGAGGTTAACACGCTGTATTCCATATTTGATATCATTTTTTCACCTATTTTGACTCAAGAATTATTCTTGGCGTTTATAACTTTATCTGAATTAACTGTACATACCGGAATCTAACTACAGTAACAAGAGAGTCGTTATCTCTCCAATCCTACCATATCATATATGGCACCAGGACTATCCAAAATTGTGATATTCTCCATTCTGGATAACTTCTCAGTGTTCTCCACATCTACGTCCCGCATTTTAAGTTTCATTTCCCTGCCCTGGGGTGAAAATGTAGTAACAGTCCCCTTCACCCTGTCCACAGGCAGGATATAGATTGGCGTATCGCCCTTAGCTGTCTGAGATACTGCATTGGTGACCAGGCTATCTGCTATGCCGTGGACTATCTTGGCCACAGTATTTGCAGTGGTAGGTGCAATCAGCAATGCATCATAATGTCCCACCTGCAGGGGGCCGGCAATGAATGGCGAATTCGGTCCTGCATCAGTCTTAAAATTAGGAAAATCTTTCTGGATGTTGTCCCACATGCGATACCATCTCATCACGGTCTCCCCTTCTTTAGACAAAAAAACCATGAATTCAATGTCAGTCCTGTGCTTGATATCTACAAGCACATCATACGTCTCTTTTATCAAATCGCCAGACCCGGTAATTCCCCATGCTATCCGCTTCATTATGCAAAACTCCTTGAACTCTCGTTAATGTTGTATGTCTGCATTAATAATGGTTACTCCCTGCTGCTAGGCAGATTCCAGCAAAGACAAAGAACGTATCCACTCCCCTTTTGGTTCCCGGCTAGTGCCCACAACCAGCCGCTTGTGACCATTTACCTCTTCCACCATACCCCTGGCCTCTATAGTCTCTCCTGCCAGTGCCTGCCCGGCATAGGTATGTGTATAGGACAGCACACACTCAATCTCAGGATGATCTACTTTATAGACCGAGGGACTGTCAAAGGCCAGTTGTGCATCCGTTACCAGAGCTTCTATGGTCTTATGACCGAGGTCGGTACCCCTGCCCAGGGGCTCATTGACCTGGGTACGGTCCCTGACAAATAGCAGGTCAAAATACGTATCCCCAACCATACCTCTATTACCCTTTCTCATCTCATGAAGTTTGAACTCCTCAAAACCAATTTCAGGAATGCGTTTATTATAAATACGTTCCCACATCCCCTCATCCATGTGCTGGATATTACTGGTGGGGTCATCCTTTGCCCTGTCAATTATATCCCTGGCCCTGAACCATTGGGGACCATAGACTACAAAATCAATATCCGAACCCTCAATCTGCAATCCGGGCAGGAATGACCCGGTTATCCCCATACTGTCCATGGGAACGCCCCCCTCAAGCAGGGTCCTGGTAATCTCTTCGATCCTGGGGTCAGAGCGCCATATTTCTGCCAGTCGGTCCGAGGGGCTCAATACCCGGTCGACCTGGTCCCAGGGTATGACGTGGACATCCTGCACCCACTCTGGTTTATGGATATCCATATACTGGTATGCCTCATCAAAATCGTATTTCCGGTAATTCCGGGTACCGTCTGTGCGTTGGCCTTCAGGGTCGGGTACATAGCGCATTACACCCCTGACACCGTCCGGATGATGGTAATCAGCTGATGAAAATACCCACCCATCCCTGGTGACTATGAAATCCCTAAGACGCACCCCTGGGTGATCTAATTGGTTCATTGTTTTTCTAAGTGGTTTGAACCCTTCTTAAACATTATCATATTTATGTGATAAAATCAACTATAATACTGAATAACCAATTATACAGTAAAGGATAACAAAAATGAAGGCCACCGCAAAGTTTTACGATTCAATTGAGATACAGCTGCAATTCCTTGAGCAATTAAAAAACATTCCTTCTGACCAGATCGATGGACTGATAGGAGCATTGAAGGATTTTATTTATCAGGCTGATACGAAGCAGAAAGTCATATACGGTATCGGAGAAGGCAGGAGTGCCCTGGCATTATATGATTTCCTGCACCAGTTATTGAAATATGAGAAATTATTCCCTGCCACCCTGGATGACCCTATAAGACGCTACTTTGACCCGAACAGGTCAAACATGATTGTGGCTGCCACTGGTTCCGGAACTACTGAAAGTGTTATCCATTACCTTGAAGACGCAAATAATCTGGGCGCTAAGGAGATTCTTATCACAGCAAAAAGTGATTCACCTGCCTTTAAGAAGGTTCAGGCACACAATGGTTTCGTTTTCCTGATGGAAGATATAAAACTGGAAAAGCCCAGTGAACTGGCAGTAATGGGTTCAGAGTTTGAACTAAAATTATGTACCTTATTAAACTGTATTCTTCCAGCACTGGATGAAGAGGACAACAAGCTGTATTACCTGCAGATGGAACATTTTATCGAGAATGCAACCCTGCTAAAGAACATAGATCGGGAATACCTGCGCTCATGGATCAGGAAACTGCTAAACCGTCGTGGCCACTTTATTGTGGACGGCGTGGGGCGGTCAGGGTTCGTGGCAAAAGCTTTCGGAATGCGTATAGCGCACCTGGGACAGCAAGCTTACATTAAAGGTGATGCTACCACGCCCAGTTTTGTCAGGGGCGATGTGTATATCCCCATCAGCGGCAGCGGGAATACCCGTGAGATACTGGAAGCAATGAAGAAGGCCCGCAGCAAGGGTGTTGATATTTTCCCTATTACTGTAAATGAAAGGTCCGGTATGGTAGACAAAATGAAAGAATGGGGCAATGAGGATAATATCATATTCATACCGGTATTAGAAAATGACAGGGGTATCTTCCACGACAAGACACCCAGCAAGATAAACACCACAAAACTTAACCAGATGCGGCCGTCATATTCTGAAATCAACTCATACATATTTACCAATGCTGTTATTGCCTCAGCCATTGATTTCCTTGGCGTGGAAGAAAAATATATGAAACAAAAACACTGGTAGTGATACAGGATGGGAATTGCAAAAACTTTTAAAAAACTTATGGGACGCAGTAGTACAGAAGACGAAGATACTGTTGGTGAAGATGGCCTGCCGATAGTGGCTGCCGGAGATGTACCTTCCGTCCCGGATACTGCCACTGAACAGAACAGTCATTCAGTGGATACAGTGCCTGATAGTCCTGATAAGGACAGTGCCGGTACAAAGCAGAACAGGCAGGTAGGCAGTAAGTGGGAACACAAACATGACGATCTGGACTGGCACTCCATGTCCAGACCTCATCCACCTCAAACAAAGACACAGGCTGAAAAGGATGTGTCAAGTGAACCTGCCGTGCCAGCAGTAACCATTCAACCTGACACTTCACCTGAACAGGCACTGGACGATGAATCACAATTCTCAAAAAAAGATATCCTCTGCAAGTTTGTGGTGCAGCATAATAAGAAAATCGGGGAGACCATATCAATAGATGCCGGGAATCTTGTGTTCAAGAACGGGGCCGAGAAACTATCTATCCCGATGTCTTCAGTATCAAATATTACTGACGAGGATGTAGTGGTTGGCAATTTTGAAAGGGATGAAGCCTTAAAGCTGGGTGAAGAATGGCTCAAACGGACCACTGATTCCCTGAAATTCGATGATAAGGGTATGCTCATCAATGACTGAATACAAGCAGTGCATCGTTACCCGTGACGACCTCAAACTCTCAAAAGGCAAACTGGCAGTGCAGGTGGCACATGCTGCCGTAACAGCCTCTGATTTTGCAGATAAGAAAGACCGTGATGAGTGGATGAAAGACGGCCAGAAAAAGGTTGTACTCAAGACCGGGACCCTGCAGGACCTATTTCTATTAAAGGAGGTGGCACGCAGGGAGGGGCTGTCTACGGCCCTTATCACCGATGCCGGGCTTACCCAGATACCTCCCGGGACCGTTACTGTGCTGGGTATAGGACCGGCAGCGGTTGAAAAACTGGATAAGGTAGTAGGGAAGTTGAAACT
>JAUWTY010000008.1 GCA_030614485.1 Methanosarcinales archaeon
GTCCAGATCAAAGTCTGGGCGTTGCGTTAGGAGGTGATCCAGCCGCAGATTCCCCTACGGCTACCTTGTTACGACTTAACCCCACTTGCGAAGCCCAGGTTCGAACATGTCATAAACATGCCCTCACCCAGACCTCACTCGCATGGTTTGACGGGCGGTGTGTGCAAGGAGCAGGGACGTATTCACCGCGCTATGTTGAAACGCGATTACTACGGATTCCAGCTTCATGAGGGCGAGTTACAGCCCTCAATCCGAACTACGGTTGGGTTTAGGAGATTACCGTCCCTTTTCAGGGTAGGTGCCCATTGTCCCAACCATTGTAGCCCGCGTGTAGCCCGGGAGATTCGGGGCATACTGACCTACCGTAGCCCGTTCCTTCCTCCGCTTTAGCAGCGGCGGTCCCCACAGTGTACCCATCGTTCCGGAGAACATGCTGGCAACTGTGGGCGCGGGTCTCGCTCGTTGCCTGACTTAACAGGATGCTTCACAGTACGAACTGACGACGGCCATGCACCTCCTCTCAGCGATTCAGGTAAGACCTTCAGCCTGACCTACATATTGCTGTCGCACCCGGTGAGTTTTCCGGCGTTGAATCCAATTAAACCGCAGGCTCCACCCGTTGTAGTGCTCCCCCGCCAATTCCTTTAAGTTTCAGCCTTGCGACCGTACTTCCCAGGTGGCTCGCTTAACGGCTTCCCTGCGGCACCAAACACGGTCGCACCGTGTCTGACACCTAGCGAGCATCGTTTACAGCTAGGACTACCCGGGTATCTAATCCGGTTTGCTCCCCTAGCTTTCGTCCCTCACCGTCGGACCCGTTCTGGTAAGGCGCCTTCGCCACAGATGGTCCCCCAGGGATTACAAGATTTCACTCCTACCCCTGGAGTACCCCTTACCTCTTCCGGTCCCAAGCCTGACAGTATCCCTTAGAAGCCTGACAGTTAAGCTGCCAGATTTCCCAAAGGACTTATCAGGCCGGCTACGGACCCTTTAGACCCAATAAAAACGGCTACCACTCGGGCCGCCGGTGTTACCGCGGCGGCTGGCACCGGTCTTGCCCGGCCCTTGCTAACAAATGATTTTTAATCATCTGGACAGCCAACATTTGATGCTGGCACTCGGGGTTCCCTTATCGCGGTTTCCCGCATTGTAAAGTGTTCGCGCCTGCTGCACCCCGTAGGGCCTGGATTCGTGTCTCAGAATCCATCTCCGGGCTCTTGCTCTCACAACCCGTATCCGTCGTCGGCTAGTAGGTACGTTACACCCACTACTACCTGATAGACCGCAGACCCATCCTTAGGCGCCGGAGCTTTGAACCATAGAGCATTCCAGCATCTATGATTTATCCGGTATTATCCCCAGTTTCCCGGGGTTATTCCAGTCCTAAGGGTAAGTTGTCCACGTGTTACTGAGCAGTTCGCCATGTTCACGAAGAACATTTGACTCGCATGGCTTAATCGAACCCCGATAGCAGTAACCTCTGGCAGGATCAACCAGAATTGTTAATCACACACATATTGGAAGTATTTCGTTATCGGAATTATTAGGGTTTTGGTATATTGTCCAATTAATTCCCGATAATGTATTTATATACACCACCGATCAGAATTAACCGAACTGCCAATACTAACGTCGGACGAGAAATTGCCTTCTCGTCTCCATTTATGATTGTGCCAAGGTCGGAGAGCAACCCTTCACTTTCGGGACTATTCCCAAAATCCGGGTCGACGCCGGGTAATGACCTCGGCAATGAATATTAGGAGGTGATACATTGAATGCAACGAATATTGCATCCAGCGTCCACTTGCGTTTTCACGCAGATTGTGGAAGTTAAATATATGTTTCAGGTAGTATTTAAGGTTGTTTACTACCTAGCCAAAACCGAGGTTTTATTTTCGGATCGGCAACACATAATCACTCTAAGCAGGGTGTTCCTGCCCATTTGAGCGCTCCCTTCCATTGGTAGGTTGGTATATAACTGTTGTGGTGATTGGCATTCCAAAAGCCTACAGTTTGAAAAAAAAACATAGTATTATCACAAATCTAAAAAATGGATGTCATCAATAAAACGAATACAATAGACCCAATTAATGAATTTACACCCCATTTATATCTCTTCCAGGGGTGCGCCCATCTCTATCAACACCTCTCCAAACAGTAACTTTTCCATGACCTGGGCAACAAACCTGCGACGTTGATGCATCTGGATGTCCTCGTTCATCCTCAATTCTGAATCGATCTGTACACGCACAAGGGCAAACCGGACCATTTCCTCTTCCTTAATCTCAAGAGCATTTAGTTCCTCAATGAGATACGGGAGACTATACGGGTCATCAATAGCCTTTGCCAGTAACAATATCTCCTCAGGGACACTACCAGTATCAACTTTAGTTTGCCCCATAAGCAACCGGAGCGTATTCACAGAAACATTATCACTTAACATCCAATATCCATTCCTTTCCCATCAATCTTGAGCATATCTCAAGATCCTCAATCGTATTCACATTCACAGCAATCTTGTGATTGTTCAATATATAATTATAATCATCCTGCTCCTCATGTATATTATCCGCATCAAGGATGTTTATACCAGAAGGCACTATCAACCGACCATCCTTATTGAACACAGTATCCGGACGCAGTCCCTTGCTCCTGCATACCGACAGCAGGTTATAAACAGAAAGAGCGGGCTGAGGAACCTCATTGTATAATGCTATCACCTCATCAAACAACCCAGGAGTTATCAGGGGCAGGTCGGCCATGACTATAAGCACCGGACCTTTGATACCGGCCTTTCTAATAGCATACACCATATCAGACACATACCCATCTCCGGCGGTATTTACCACAATAACATCCCTGGCACAACCCTCTAGCCATTTTACAGTATCAGGGCCATTGTTGGATGCAGCAATATAGATATTATCCACATGTCTGGAACACTCAAGAGCATCCAGGGCATATTCGATCAATTTCCTGCCATTGATTTCCAGTAGAGGTTTTTCAATGGGCAACTTCATCCTGCTGCCCCGCCCTCCCGCCATCAATAGGGCGTCCAAACTACCATACCCCCTGCATAAAATAAGAAAATTGTCGCCAGGGCAGCCAGACGCCCCATCTCATGAGCAGTGCCAAGGCAATCCCCGTTAATACCGCCAAAATGCCGGTTCGATACCACTACCACCCCAATCGACACTAAAATCCCCATTAACAAAGCACCAAGTCCAGCAACGCCAATTGCAGCCGTGCAAACCACTGCCGATGTAAACAGACTTACGATAACCTGCTTCGGACCTGTATAATCAGATATCATGGACCCCATTCCCTGGTACAAAGGTTTTCCAAACCTGGCCGCCGTAAGCATAGAATGCTTGGATATAACCTCAGCACTAAGCAACGCCGTGCCCAGGCCAAACCACCAGAATCCATCGCCCTGCATATCCCCAATAGCCTGTATGACAACGAACAATGAAAGAACATAAAATATCACAAAAGCCGCACCACCCGTTCCCAGTGCCACGTCCTTCATTGCATTGATCTTCTTCTCAGCACTCCCGTGGGCTGCAATACCATCCCCAAAATCAGATATTGCATCAAGATGGTGAAAACCTGTCAGTATATAGATAGATACAATCACAACCACTGCAATAATTCCAGATTGGCCTGGTATCAGGACGGCCAGTAAGGTGGCCACTGCAAGTAAAATAAGACCTATAATAATACCTACAACAGTAGACAGGTATGTCCGCTGCTGGAATTGCTCAAGCCTGTACGACCTGCCTGCAGGCAAAGTGGTCAGGAATCCAATAGCTCCCAGCAGTCCCCCCAGCAATTTCAAATCCCGCCCCTGGTATACATACTGGAAGATACACCGCCGATAAGCCCGGCGACAACATCATCCATGAACGGTCCCAATTCCTTGATTACCCCGGGTTTGAGTTTATCGAACCTGACATACTCGAACATACCTTTGTGCCCGGCGATGTAGGTGGAAATACTCATACCCAGCACCTCGTCACATACAAGGAAGGTCAGGTCCCGTTCATATGAATCTTTGCTCAGGTTTGGAAGTTCACCAGCCTCACCTGCCCGCTCAAGCTGGACGCCCGCATAAATCAGGATGCACAGGTTGGGGTCACTAAGAGCAATATCCAGCTCACGTTTGAACACCTCTTCTGCCAGCTCTTTAGTCTCAATCCCCGGATGAGGTACATATAATTGCATAGCAGTAGCCAGTAGCACATCCTCTGATAGCCCCCTCTCTGCCAGTATATCCCTTATGTCATATTCAAATCCCCGATCTATCTGTGTAGGTCTGTCACTTTTATCTGCTAATGGGCTGTCTGAAAGTTTCATGGTAATCACTCTGAGTCCTGTTAACTACATTAAGATGTTTACATGCGATAAATATAATACTCCAATGCCCCATGCAAACAGCACAAAGGCAGCCGTACCCACTAACCTGACAGCCCGTTCGACATCTACCGCCTCAGGCAGCCTGAACTCTTTACCAAGTACATAATGTTCTGGCTTTTCCAGTTTGACCCCTAGTGCCCCGGACGCTGCAGCCATGGGCCAGCCTGAAT
Source organism: Methanosarcinales archaeon (assembly GCA_030614485.1). GTDB lineage: Archaea > Halobacteriota > Methanosarcinia > Methanosarcinales > Methanocomedenaceae > Methanocomedens_B. Next base: position 4,587 of record JAUWTY010000008.1, read on the forward strand.
TAGGTGACGTGGTCAAGTTGTTATCACGTAAGCATATATTCACGGCACCTTTGGAGCTACCCGTAATCAGTGCGGCGGCACCAATGAGCAACAGGGACAGCCTGGCAGGTATCCAGTTCAACATATCGTCCAGCCTTGCTGATGGGCGTCCCAGCTCAATGAATTCCTTGTTCCTGTATCCCACCATGGAATCCAGGGTATTGACAGCCTTGTACGCCAGTGCCCCAGGCAACCCCAGTATAAGATAGAACAGTATCGGCGACAGGATACTATCTACAAAGTTCTCTGAAATGGATTCAATCACTGCCGAAGCTACTTGATGTTCATCCAGCTGTGTGGTGTCCCGACTGACCAGCGCCATAAGTGCTTCTTGTGCTTCAATAATATTACCAGAGTGCATCCGGTCCATAATACCGCGAGATGTGGTCAGCAACATCCTTATGGAAAAAGTGGATTTCAGGAAATATGCCATTACCAGCAGTGCTGCCGTTTCAGGAATTAGGGAAGCTCCCAGCATTATCAGAATTCCTGCCAGCAGTGACGCTCCCGTCATGACCACTACTATTAGGATTCCCAGGACACTGCGATTTTGTACTGGCAGATCCTTAAGATACTTGATGCCGTGCCCCATCCAGACCACAGGATGTACAGCACCAGGTGGTTCCCCGAACAAAATATCCATAGCAAATGCCAGCAACAACACTTCAAGACCAGGGGAAAAAACTGAGATTAACATGTTCACAACAATGGTTCAATCACTTGTTTCCAGATATGCTTGAGGTCACCGGGTCTGTCTTCACATGCCATCAGTGCTTCAAGTATGGAATTTGCCACCTCAGGCCGGTGAACCATATCACAGTCAGCACAACTCCATACCTCTCCTCCAGTCCGGCGTTCCACCATATGTCCGCCAGTCCTCTCATCCAGACATGGATAAAATGGGCAAAAACAAAATGTGCAATCCTGACCCTCGAAATGGCAGGGATAATATTCACAATTAGTCCTGCTTGCAATCGTACCCTGGTGTATCGCTTCATCAAGATTCTTCTCGGCAAGTTCCCTGCCCCACTGGACTACTGATTCACCAAAGGCATCTACCAGATGCTGGTTCTCTTCACGGGTCCGGACTGCTACCCTGATGTAATCATACCCCATCCGCCTGAACGAAGCACAATCCCTTATCAGGATGCCCTGATGCCGCATGCGCTCGGTGATTTCTCCGGAATCCATCCCAAATTCCTTTATTTTGATTAATATGAAATTAGTGCTGCTTGTTACTGGATTAAAACCTCTTATGAGGGACAGCCGATGGGTTAGCCAGATGCGCTCTTTTTTTATCAATTCTCTTGTTCGCTCAAGATATGAGGGGTCCTTTGTATGGGTATCAAGTAACCATGAGCCCACTGTATCCGGTATAGTCCCAATGTTCCAGGGAATCCGGATATTCTCCATCCTTGCAGCCAAATCCCTGTGTGCAATCCCGTATCCAATCCTCATCCCAGGTATGGCAAATACCTTGGTCATCGACCGCATTACTATCACAAACGGATTATTGTCCACCAGCCCTGCTATACTCTGTGCAGGGTCTGATAATTCAATAAATGCTTCATCCACCACAAGGAATGTCTTGTTTTGCTGGCATTTCTGTGCCAGTCTTGCCATATCTGACCCGGCAATAAGAGTACCTGTGGGATTATTTGGGTTGCAGATGAACACTGCCTTTGACCTTGAAAGCAGTCCCTCATCGATTTCCCCATTACCCTGATACACTTCCCTATACTCAATATTTTCAGGTGTCGCTCCCATAAGTTTGATACTCAGTTCGTATTCACCAAAGGTGGGCTGGGGCAGCAGTACAATATCTCCATAGTCCAGTATAGTCTCTGCTATGAGTCGGATAAGCTCAGAGGAACCATTCGTGGGAATAATGTTTTCAGGTTTTACACCTGCAAAGGTGGCTGCAGAGTTTTTAAATTTTACATATCGGTTATCAGGATAATTATCAATAATTTCCAGCGCTCTACCAATAATCTCTCTGATTGAATCCATCTCATAAGGGTCGAATGGGTTGAGATTGGCACTGAAATCCAATAATTCATGTCCACTGAGTTCAATATTTTCAGCTACCTTGCCCCCATGGATACAGGGATTGATATTAACAACGGACTTTCTTATGAAACGGTCAATATTATTCACACGTGTGCAATTGTGGGACTACATTCATAACTATTTCGCATTCAAGTTAGATATATAAACAATTCCATCTATACATATCTATTATTTTTACTGAAATGGAAAGATATTTATATAGCACAGTCAATATCTATATTTGGGAGTCATAATTTAGATATGACGGAGTTGATTAACATGAAAATTCGAGTTGTAAGTTCTAAAGATGAAATTGATTCGCTGGGGTCTGATGAAGAAATTATTCACCTGGCATTTAGGCCGTCGAACAAAGATATATTTTCTCTTGTAAAAGCATGTCCAGGGGTAAGAGCAATACACATACCAAATTCATATAAGAAAACTGTCTCAAAGTCAATCAGAATGTTTCTAGAAATGCAGAACATAAAACTGCTGGAAGGAGACGTGTGGGGACACCGAAAGGACATTAATGAATACTACGAAATTAAAAAGAGCGTGATTGACAGGATAAATGAACTGAAAAGTGGAGGAGGGTCAGAAAAAGACATTCTTAAAAAGATGATGAAAGAGACGCGCCTGAGTCCCGACCTTCTGGAGTTCATGCTGAAAGCATAAATTGTGCGAAATTTGGCGGACTCGCCGCGATTCGAACACGGGTCTGCGGGTATCTACACTGAATGCCTGAATTGGCAGCACAGTACCGAAGCCCACCAGGATATCCTGGCTACCCTACGAGTCCGCAATGTAATTTTTTTACATCCTGAGAGGATGTAATCCATCTTTACCGAACGAATCCTATAAAAAGTTATTCACTGATTAAATCCAAGTTTTTATGTGTAATATGTACTTTTAATCATACATGCAGCTAGGTGGAACAGTTCATGACCCCTTACACGGGCACGTACATGTCAGCCAGCTGGAATCAATGCTTATCTCCACCCGTGAAGTGCAACGTCTGCGCCGTATCCAGCAATTAGGGCTGGCTGATATTGCATTTCCTGGAGCCAACCACACCCGGTATGAGCACAGCATTGGCACCATGCACGTGGCAAATATGATGGGACACGCCCTGGGTCTGGGAGAACAGGACATCCAGAAGGTCAGGGTTGCCGGGCTGCTGCATGATGTGGGCCATTCTGCATTCTCCCACTCAGTGGAAGCTGTACTTGCAAGGAATCCAGGCCTCGTGCCAGTGATTGATGGTGAGCGATTTTCCAGCCATGAAATGTTTACCAGTTATATTATAAAGAACAATTTTCCAAAATATGATAATATCGCCAATGAGGTCAATACCGTTTTCGGTGTCGATGCCTGTGAGTTCTTTTCAGAGATATCTGCAATGGCCATCGGCAATATTAAGGGAAACCACAAACCATATCTTGCACAGATAATATCAGGAGATATCGATGCCGACCGTATAGACTTTCTCGTGCGCGATTCATACCACACAGGAGTATCCCTTGGTTTGATAGATGTGGAGCAAATCGTGGACAGCCTTACCCTCCATGACGGACGGGTGTTGCTGGGCGGCCACGATAGTTATAGTGAGGATATGGCACTGGCAGCAGCAGAATCCATGCTCATTGCACGTTCACACCATTATTCCGCCATTATCCACAATCCTGTTACCCAGAGTGTACGTGCCATGCTGCTAAGGGCACTTGAAGATACCCTGGATAACATGGAAGACAAAAATGAGACAATGCTTGCGATATCTGAATTCTTTACAATTTTCAATGATGGGGACCTGCTGGATTTTATCAAACATCATGGTCCTGCTTCTGCCAACAACCTTCTTCAGCGTATTCGTGAAGGAAGGATATGCCGTACTGCACTGCGATTCAACCACCAATCACTTAAACCGGGTATCAGAATGGCGCTATCAACCATTGCACGATATGGTGCTGCTAAGAAGATGTTCGAACAAGAACTTACCCGGCGTCTCGAACAGCATTACGAAACGCCTGTGTTGATAGACCTATCAGTGGCAAGAGGAGTCCCAAAGAGTATCCGCATCATAAAAGGTAACGATGAACATTTTATATATGATGAATCTGCCCTTGCCAACGGCCTGGTGCGCTCTATTTCGCGCCAGATATCACTGTGTATATTCTCAAATAACGGCAAGGCAGAACTGGAACTGGATGTTTCTGAGATATTAGAAAGAATAGAAGAACTTTCTCCAGACCTTTTACGATATATCAGGAACGAGAAGTACCTGAACATTGAAGGGGTAATGCTGATTTTCTATTGTCTTCACACCCTGTTCTCACAAAAAGATAACCTGAAAGTGTTAATACCACGCATCAGGAACATCAGTTGCATGTATCAGCTGGTTGAAGGGTTTGCAAAAAATAAACGGCTTGAAAACCTGCTGGATTACAAGTTCCATGACAGGTATGGTTTTCCCTATTCAGATAGTCTGTTCGAGGATATCCAGAAACTGGTTGCAATGGGCCTGGTGGATGAAGACCTGCGCTATTATGACAAGAACGGGCATTGGGCCCAAAGGTATGAATATGTGCTCACCGCAGAAGGCGTGGAGTACGGGAAAAATATTGCTAAGTATTATAGTAAGGAGATGGAACATATCACAGATTACCTGACCAGGCACAAACACGGGATACCAAGGGATATGGTAAGTATTAACAATATTAGATATTACAGGTGATATTAATTCCAGAGTATTGTAAATACAGGAGTGATAAATGTTGATATATATCAATCACTCGTTCAATTGAATATCTAATTAAATACCTGCATTAAATATAAATCAAATAAATACATGGTAGTGGAATTGTGGAATCATTTGGACTATTAATATCTAATCTTACATATGCCAGGTCTACACTGACTGCTTTTAGTATTGTGTGGGTTGTGTTTTTGCTATATTTGCTCAGACTCATACAAACAAGAAAAAATCTTCATGCTCAGATGGAATTATTGAAAAACATGGAGAATTAAAATTTTTGGTACAATACCATGAGAAAAAAAGATAAGATTACAATGTCAGTTGTTGCCATTGTACTGGTTGCTATTGTAGGTATGTGGGGACTGGATTTTCAATCAGAATATTATACAGTATCCCAGATTAAAAATAATGCCTCAGAATATATTGGACAGCCTGTTGAGATAACTGGTGATGTTAAACAGGACACGTTGAAGATTGATACCGAAGACACGTATTTTGTACTTACCGATGGTGTTTATGATATAGAGGTATTTTACCATGGTGAAAGACCACAGGCGCTGGCAAATGGTGCACAAGTATCTGTCAGGGGAATATTAGTATCCGCAGATAGAGTGGACGCAAATTTCCTGGTGATGGGCTGCCCATCTAAATACGGGTTCGATTAATCGATGTGTAATAAAGGGATGTAGGGAACCATGAGAGTATACGACAAATCATACATTAAAATAAATGCCATTACCGAGAACGATAAGGTGCAGCTGGTGCCCGAGGGTACGCTGTCTCCGGTAGCAAAACCTATCATAAAACGAATAAATAAGATGTTCCTTGAAGAGAAACCCATATCAATAGATGATGAAAAAATCATATTCTCATCATGGGCACCTCCTATTCCCAGCACCGCTTTCGACCGTTTGATATCGGCACAGATATCGGCCATGCTAAAAAAACGTGTACCAGACCAGTCATCTATCGGCATTACCATGAAATGTCCCAACAATTGCATCCACTGCGGGGCTGCTGATATCATTGCAGACCCCGAACTCTCACTAGAAGAGGTCAACCGGGTGGTGGACGAGTCCATCGATCTTGGCTCGTATCTCATCTCCTTTGACGGTGGTGAGCCTTTACTCAGGAAAGACCTGCCAGATATGATAAGACACGTGGATAAAACAAAGGCTATCGCAACTAGTTTCACATCTGGTTACGGGCTTACCCAGGATAAGGCAAAAGAATTGAAGGATGCGGGATTGTATGCTGTCAGAGTAAGTATCGACAGCCCTCGCAAGGAAGAACATGAGCGGGTGAGGGGTCGGAGCGGTTCATACGAGGATGCCATGAACGGTATCACAAATGCCATTGATGCAGGTTTGCTTACCGATATGTTTGTAGTGGTGTCACCCGATAATATCGATGAACTGGATGATTTCTATGCCCTTGCCGAATCCAAGGGTATGCACGAAATGTCTATATACGAGATTATAGCAGTGGGACGGTGGCTTCACCATGAAGATGAAACTATCGGTACCAATGATGTGGATAGGCTGGCCAAGTTCCAGAAGGAGAAGAACAAGCTCACTGATGGACCCCGTATCACTGCATTCCCGTACTTCATGGGACCTGATATGTTCGGCTGCTTTGCAGGCCGCAGGTGGGTACATATAACATCTGCAGGCGATGTGCTGCCCTGTGCATATACACCTTTTAAATTCGGTAATATCAGGGAAGAGCCCCTGCAGGATATCTGGAAGCGTATGGGTAAAACAGCCGCATATAAGAAAACTCCTCCATCATGCCTGATGCGAGATGTAGCTTTCAGGAAGCAATATATTCATACCATACCTGAGGACGCCGAGATGCCATTTGATATGTCAGGTAAATGACATATCTTACATTCCAGATTTCATTTTTACTTTTCGCCCAGGTATTTTTATACCGGGTCATTTATGAATTGATAATCTCATCAAAGGCATCCACAACGACTTTCAGGTCGTCCCTGGGTACACCGAAGGTGCTGAGTTTGAAGAACTTGGTGAGTCCTGCCTTGATTCCGTGGATCTTCCGGGCTTTCAATTCCTTATACAGGAAATACCGGCCATCTTTGGCGGTCTGGGAAATCTCGAAAAGGATAGGTGCTTCGAAGAACATCAGGTCATGGTTGTGTGGTTTATCACCCATCTGAACCAGTCCAAGGGATTCAAGTTGTGATGAGAACCAGCGTGCATTCTCTACTTCACTGTCCCAGTGTTTGGTACGCTCGAACACTTTAGGGAAGGAAGCCAGCATTGTCATGATAGTAGCCCCCCTGGCAGTACAGCCCAGCATCTCTATTTCCTTGACCTTATGTGTGGGTGATTTTTCAAATACTTTTGAGGAATATTCCTCTGAAACTCCCAGCACGCCAATGGGGCCTGAAGATGCCATGGACTTGTGCCCGCTGCCAACTATGAAATCAGCACCCAGGTATTTTGCATTCACAGGCATCCTGCCCACCGAATATGCACCGTTCAATATCAATGGTACGTCATGTTCGTGGCATACCGCTGCTATCTTTTTTACATCCGGCAGGTTGCCGTAGTTGCCGTCCGGGTAGGTGACCAGTGCCAGTGCTGGGGGTTTGCCGGTCTCTTTGATTATCTCCTGGATGGCATCAAGATACCCCTCAGGGGTGGTTCGGTAATCCGGTGATCCTGAATTTGGCACTGCCTTGATGTTAAGCCGGGTCCGCTGGGCTGCTACGAATGAGGTATAGTGGGCGCTCTGGTCCAGCACTATCCAATCACCCTCCTTTGCCATGGAATGTATGATAGCGAACTTGGACTCCCTGGCGCCGTTGGTCACCCTGGCATGGTCAGTACCTAAAAACTCGGGCAGGGCCTTGTGTATGAAATCAAAGATCGGCGGTGTCTTGATCATATCCAGGACACCAGGACAGAAATCGCAGATGGAATAGCCGTCACCCCACTCTATCAGGGCCTCCCTGGCCTCATCGGTCAATATCCCGCCGCGCTGGAGGGGGTCAATGTTGATGGTTCCACGGGTGGAGCGTTTGATGCATTGGAATTTCTGTAGTTTTTGTTCAATAGCCATGGTGATCACATCCCGGGTGCCGTAATAGATATCCAGGTTTATAATGATGTCTATTTTTTAAGAGTTGTAGAGTAAAGGGAAGTCCTTGCAGCCATCTCCTCCTCAACAACACTCCATCCATCCCTCACAGAGCCATGATACTAACTTGATTCCCTTGGATGAACTCCATATCATTCCTTTAAGGGGGGAAATTATGTTATGAATTCTCTACTACTTTTCTCTTTTATTATCATGGATATATAACGTTCGGATTATTTTGGTAGAAATTTAATAGACAGATGCACTTAATCAGGATTAACATCATGCATATAACTTCAATATCATTTATACTACAAATGCTTCACTTCATCAAGAAAAGCTGGCCGGCTCTTAAATTCAGATTTCAGGTCAGAAAAACGTTTGATCCACGTTGTTTCATCCTTTAGGATATCTATGAAGATACCTTTCACCTTTCCCAGATTTTTGGCCGCAAATCTATATGTTTTCCTGTCCCCCCTCGGTATGTTTCCATAACCTTTTTTCCAGTAATATTCGATGACCTTTTCTGGGAAATCGCATGCCAGTTCATCGGCAAGACCATTAAAACCATCTTCGATTGATAACCCTTGATTGTATATTGGAGTATTCAGATTCAATAATGATCCAATAACCGTTTCTTTCATATCCTTTTCCAGACATATCCTCAGATAATCGTAAAGGTCCTTTTCTTTGATTGCATTGAAAATTTCAGGCTCGATGGAATTCCAGTCTGGTTCTTTCAGGAATCCTTTTATTCTTTTATACTCTGCATAATAGCTGCCATGCCGTCCGGTAAACCCAAACGATTTCAACAGGTTTTCTTTTGCTCTTTCGTAATCCCCCTGTGACTTATAGTATTCAAATAACCTGTCCAGCATGTTCTTCTCTTCGGTCTGGCGGGATAATGCCGTATGTACAATCCGCTCCAGGTTGGCAGTATCTCCTTTTTTGGCAAAATGTGCTAAAAGAAATTCAAACAATTCAGTAAGCTTTCCCTCACCTTTTAAAATTCCTTCTTCTGCCATTTCCAGTGCTTTTAGTGAATCCCCTTTCCCGGAATAAAATTCAACCAGGTCCCAATAGTCCAGGCCATAATGAAGGGTTTCCATGCGCACTTTCAGGTAAGCTTCATCATTGTGAAGAAAACTTCTCTGAATGTCCATTACCAGTTTTTGTCTCCAATTGGAGGGTTGTTCATCAAGTTTTTTCACCAAATATTCCCATTCTTCCTTTGTTTGGCAGATATTGAAAAAAACATCCATTAATGCATCTTCAAAACCGGAATTTCCATAATTGTATTCTTCAAAAGCCGCATCTAAGAACTCAATTTTTGCGATGGCAGATATATTTCCTTCAATTATCAGTTCAGAAATATCTTCCAGATAACCGTATGCTTCGTATTCATCATCTTCTGGTCCGCCGCCATACTCATTGAACTCTGAGATTATACTTCTGGCATTTTCCCAATACTCAAACAATAGACTATCATTTAACGGAACAAAGTCGCTATTAGTTCCGCTTTCCTGTGTGTATTCCTGTTTTTCTTTGAACCATTCCAGAACCAATTGGTATAATTCGGGTTTCTTGTCCATCAAGGTATGTATCAGATCATATAAATCTGCGTTATCAAGAGATTGTAATCTTTCTTCTACCTGGAATTTTCCAGTTTTGGTGTTGTTATTTGCTGCCATTAACATTACCGTCCCAAATCGTGTATTGTTCGTAATCCTTTATTGTAGTCATTCATAATAGCCTTGAATACATGCTTTATGAATATATTTTTTGTAGTACATAAAGTATAATTTTATGCAGTCAAGTTAATCCGAGCGTGGCGAGGATTTTCTTGTTTTACGTTTTAACAATGCCAATTATCGGTGAAACAATTATGCCAATATATTCCTAAAAACAAGATTTGTGTTAATTGCAACTAACACATTTTCCAATTTTGTGTTAACCAGAATCATCACATTTTTTGAATAATCCCCTCATACCACCTACACCACCGCCCATACACCTCACCCAAATCCACACGTCCATCCCCATCCTGCAATTCATTCATCAGCAGCCAGAACATATTATTCACCTGCCCCACCCTGTCAGCCTCCACCAGTTCGGGCCTGCTCCTGCCAGCTTCTGCAATCCTCCCTTTTATCTGTGCCCTCATCTTGATATTCTGGAGCACTTCATCAATGCTTACACCCCACCTCTGCGCAATCCTGCCAATCAGTTCAGACTGCCCCATATCCAGCAGGTCAGTAGGCTCAATCCTGTCATTGCTTGCATCGAACATCATCAGGTCATTGAGCTTGAGGGTATCAAGGTCGGAGTCATTTACAAAGATCAACTGACATCAGATCATGCGGATGGCCTGCGCTATCTGGCAAAAGAGATGGATGTGGATGTTTTGATCTTCGGGCATTTCCACCATCCGATCATCGAGGAGTCCGAGGTGCTTCTGCTCTCCTTGGGCAATGCCATCGTGCCTGGAATTGCTGAACCCAGCGATATAGAGCTTGATATATTTGAGGGTAGGATTGGGGGGAAGGTGATCAGGTGTGATGGGAATGTGTGTGGTTATTTTGAGTATGGGGTGAAGTGAGTTCAAAAAACATTTTTCATTCATATCTTTTATAGGATTTCCTCATTAATTGTATGTTTGATCTTCTCGTTCTGGTGAGCAAAAGAGGAGTTAGGGGTGAATTTTGCGAGCCAGTTATTTTATCTTTTTTTTCATTATATTTTCAAATCTTGTATTACTTATTGGATGATAGCTGATAATTTCACCATCATAAATAATGCAAAATATCCCAAAAGCACAAGGTGAATGTTGAACAGCATTTGCATCTTTTAAGTCGATTAAATTAGCTTTCAGGCCAAATTTGTTTTTGGCGGATTCCAGAATAGCATTTACATTTTTTTCAGTGTATGGACATTGGACCGAACGGAT
>JAUWTY010000005.1 GCA_030614485.1 Methanosarcinales archaeon
ACCCAGGCAGCAGCACATGTTGCACAGATGGACTCGTCCATAGATGATATTATTACATCCAAAGCTTACGGTATGCCTCGCAGCCGGGCCAGGTCAAGGGTCATTCAGTCCATTACAGGGGCGATTGAGAAAGACGATAACAAACCTGATGTTGCCGAACTGCTTTCCTACCCCATTGCCCGGATACTGGTATCATGCATAGACGATGCTTTTTTGACACGGCGGTATGCCCTTGCAGAGGCAAAGTTTGCCAATACCAGGATGCAAAAAGTGAAAGATTACAGTACATTACAGGAGATTGGCGCGGATTTTAACATTAATGCCAGTATTGCTGACAAAGGGTTCCAGATACATTTCACCGATTATATCAGGGGCGCTGCCGGAATGCGGGCACTTAACTGGAAACTGGTGAATCGCAGGCTTAAATCAGGTTTTGTCAATATCACAAAGGAAGAATACGCCCGCTTGCTGCAGGAAGGTATCAGGGTGCGCATCTTTAACTCCCTGCCCCTTGCCGTACCTGAGGGTTTCTGCCAGGCCCTTGAAGAATATATTGTTGAAATTAAGACCTGCCTGGAACATAGCAAGAAAGAGTTGGGTGAGGAGGGCTTCGGTGAGATGGAGCCGGGAAGTTTCCCGCCGTGTATCAAACATCTATTGGCAAGTGCCCAGGGCGGTGTAAATCTTGCACATTCAGCCAGATTTGCGCTGACTTCATTTTTGCTTAACATTGAACTTTCAGTGGACCAGATAATCCAGTTATTTGGCGTGTCGCCTGATTTCAATGAAGAGATGACACGGTATCAGGTAGAACATATTGCAGGTGGCACAGGTACATCCTATAAACCACCGTCATGTTCCACCATGATCACATATGGCAATTGTATGGGCAAGGATGTCTTGTGCAGGGAGATCGGTCACCCGCTGAACTATTACAGGAAAAAGAAAAAGATGGTAGCCAGTGAGACCGAAAGCATAGCTGTCGGAGGGCAAGCGGCATCTTTAAATGAACAACCTGTATCTTCGAAAGAATCATCATCTTCAAAAGAACAACCCATATCTTCGGATAAATCATCATCTCCAAACGGACAACCCGTATCTTCGAATGAATCATCATCTTCAAACGAACAACCCGTATCTTCGAACGAACCATCATCTTCAAATAAATAACCCATATCTTTGAATGAATAATCATATACAGCAAAAGGGCATATTTAAAAGGATAAGATACATTTAAGTCGAATAGCTATACAATTAGATTAATAGAAATTAAAATGGGGTTAAAAATTAGACTAAGGTCATAGTATTCGAAAGAAACCTTTAAATCTAATGTATGCATGATAGGGCGTTACGTCAGCAAAGCCTCCCTAGTATATAGATCGGTGAATAATTGGACTGCAAAAATTTTTCAATGCAATATTTTCGTACAGGTTTAGGTGTAGGTTTAGCTAATGCTGAATATAAGAGGGCTCGTAGCTCAGACAGGCAGAGCACCTGGCTTTTAAGGTGCATGGGTATTCCCATGCATTGGAAGATACCAGATGGTCGTGGGTTCAAATCCCTCCGAGCCCGCTTCTTATAATTACTCGGGGACGGATGTTGAAATGAAAAATACGAAAGAATTCAGTCTACTTGGTCATAATATGGTGCCGCAGCATATTTTAATACCGGAAAATGAAGTTAACAAAGTCCTTAAAGAATATGGTGTGGACAAAGAGCAATTACCAAAAATAAAACTTGCAGACCCGGTTATTGTGGAAATCGGTGCTGAAATTGGAGATGTGATTAAAGTAATCCGCAACAGCCCCACATCAGGAGAAGCTGTTGTTTATAGACTGGTAATTGAATGAACTTTGGAAATGTTGAATTGAATTTTTATTCTGCTAAAAATAGGAAGGTGCAAATCCGTGTTGGATAGACAAGTATTGTCCAGAGCTTACTTTACAAGAGAAAATATAGTCAGACATCATATTGATTCATTCAATGATTTTCTAGACTATGGACTGCAAAAGGTCATAAATGAACAGGCAACGATTGAGACTGATATCGAAGATACCTATGTCAGGCTTGGAGAGATAAGGGTCGGAAAGCCCACGGTAAAAGAAGCCGATGGTGCACAGGACCTATTGTATCCAAACGATGGTCGTCTCAGGAACATCACTTATTCTGCCCCGCTGTTCCTTGAAATGACTATCGTGAAAGGTGAAACTGAAAACGAAACTGTAGAAGCTGTAATAGGTCAGCTTCCCATGATGTTGATGAGCAAAGGCTGCAACCTGGCCGATATATCTTATGACGAAATGGTCACAGTTGGGGAAGACCCATTGGATCCGGGTGGATATTTCATAGTCAACGGTACTGAGAGGGTACTAATGACACTGGAAGACCTGGCACCAAATAAGATATTTGCAGAGTTCGAAGTACGCTACGGAGATAAGATAGAGGTTGCCAAAGTATTCAGTGAACGTCGCGGATACAGGGCTCTGGTGGTCGTTGAACGTGGCCGAAAATCTATTGTAGAAGTAAGTTTCCCTGCTATTTCCGGCCGTCTTTCTTTTATCACGTTGATGCGGTCCATGGGTGTTGAGACCGACGAAGATATCGTAAACATGGTCTCTGACAATCCTGAGGTTATCAAGTTCATGCTTGAAAACCTTGAAGAGGCTGAAGTTCACACCATCGAGGAAGCCATGGAAAAGGTAGGTAGCCGGGTGGCTGCCGGGCAGACAAGAGAATACCAGATAAAACGGGCTAATTATGTTATAGACCGATACCTGTTGCCCCATCTTGGTAACGACCCTGATCACCGGCCAGTGAAAGCACAATATCTGGCGAGGATGGCTGAGTCCTGTTTTGAACTGGCACTGGGCAGACGCCAACCAGATGACAAGGACCATTATTCTAACAAACGTCTCAAACTGAGCGGTGACCTGATGGAAGATCTGTTCAGGGTTTCGTTCAACAGACTGGCACGGGATATCAAGTACCAGCTTGAGAGAGCAAATATGCGAAACCGTGACCTCAATGTAATTACTGTTGTCAGGGCAGATGTCCTCACTGAACGATTAGCACATCCACTCGCTACCGGTAATTGGGTTGGCGGCAGAGCCGGTGTGTCACAGTTACTGGACCGAATCGATTACATGGCCTCACTTTCACATCTGCGCCGTGTAATATCTCCCTTGTCCAGGGCACAGCCTCATTTCGAGGCCAGGGATTTGCACCCCACCCAGTGGGGCCGCATCTGTCCATCGGAAACTCCGGAAGGACCTAACTGCGGGCTTGTGAAGAACTTTGCCCAGATGGTGGAGATATCCACAGAGGTGTATGATATCAAGGGATTGAAACAGACCATGCACAACCTTGGTGTGGAACCAATAGTAACCCATATTTTGGGTATGGAAGAGAAACCGGGCACCTACGCCACAGAACTTGAGGCGATTGAACAATCTCTGGAATACACTGATAATAACAATAACGAAGGGGGAGATTCATTTGAATAGAACAAGAGTTTTCTTGAATGGGGAATTGCTGGGTTACCATAATAGTCCAGAAGAACTGGTTGACAATATTAAGCAGATGCGCCGTTCCGGCACAGTCCCAAAACAGGTAAATGTAGCACATTACCCGACAACCAACGAGATTATCATAAATAGTGACAACGGTAGAGCCCGCAGACCTTGCCTCATAGTGGAGAATGGAAAACCACTATTGAAAGAGGGACATATTGCACAGTTGAAGAACAATGAGATTGTATTTGAAGACCTCATTAAGATGGGACTGGTGGAATATATCGATGCAGAGGAAGAAGAAAATGTATTCATTGCCGTGAATGAGGCAGACCTGACCCCGGAGAATACACATCTTGAGATTGACCCGGCCCTGATACTGGGTATCTGTACCGGAATGATACCTTTCCCGGAGCACAATGCATCGCCCAGGTGCACCATGGGTGCAGGTATGGTAAAGCAGTGCCTGGGAGTACCTATGGTAAATATGAAACTCCGGCCAGATACCAGGGGGCACCTGCTGCACTACCCACAAAAAGCACTGGTGCATACCCAGACATGTGATGTTATCGGTTTCGATGACAGGCCAGCAGGCCAGAATTTTGTTGTGGCAGTACTTTCATATGAAGGTTATAATATTGAGGATGCCCTTGTTATCAATAAGGGTAGTATAGAGCGGGGCTTAGGCAGAAGCCATTTCTTCAGGACCATGGACGGTGAAGAAAGACGTTATCCAGGTGGCCAGGAGGATAAATTCGAGATACCTGACCAGGAAGTGCGGGGTGCCCGCGGTCCGGAAGTTTATTCTCAACTGGATGATGATGGGATAGTAAACCCTGAGATCGTAGTGGATCACAATGATGTGCTCGTCGGCAAGACCAGTCCGCCGCGGTTCCTTGAAGAACCCACAGAACTGGGTTTGAGTCCCCAGCAGAGGCGCGAGTCAAGTGTTACTATGCGTTCTAATGAAAAAGGCATAGTGGACTCGGTCATTCTCACCGAAAGCGAGAACGGCGCCCGGCTGACAAAAGTGAAGATACGGGACCAGAGGGTTCCTGAACTGGGTGACAAGTTTGCATCCAGGCACGGGCAAAAAGGTGTAATTGGACTTATCATGCCTTTTGATGATATGCCTTTCAATGAATCGGGTATGGTACCTGACCTTATACTCAATCCTCATGCCATCCCGTCAAGGATGACAGTTGCACATGTCCTGGAAATGATTGGAGGAAAAGTGGGCAGTCTTGAAGGCAGGCGCATCAATGGCACTCCATTCTCAGGTGAATCTGAAGTGGACCTGAGACTGGGCCTGAAACGCGCAGGTTATTCCCATACCGGCAAGGAAGTGTTCTATGATGGTATTACCGGGAAGCGCATCGAAGCAGATGTGTTTGTCGGTGCTATCCTGTATCAGAAACTATACCATATGGTGGCGTCCAAGATACATGCCAGGAGCAGGGGTCCTGTGCAGGTGCTTACCAGGCAGCCAACAGAAGGGCGGGCCAGGGAAGGTGGTCTGAGGTTCGGTGAGATGGAACGTGACGTGCTAATCGGGCATGGTGCATCCCTTGCCTTGAAGGAGAGGTTGCTGGACGAATCAGATAAAGTAGAACAACTTGTGTGCTCTACCTGTGGAATGATCGCTACCAATGACAAGAGACGAAATGTAACATTCTGTCCCAACTGCGGTGCCGAGATTGGTATATACAAGGTGGAGATGAGTTATGCGTTCAAGTTACTTCTGGACGAGATAAAATCGCTGGGTGTAGCTCCCAGGATGGTGCTTGAGGATGCAGTGTAGGGGGTAATAATAATGTCAGCAGTTCCAAAGAAAATTAAAGAGATACAGTTCGGGCTTATTTCACCCAAGGAATACAGGAAGATGAGCGTTACCAGGGTTATCACGGCAGATACCTATGATGATGACGGTTTTCCAATTGAAATGGGTCTGATGGACCCAAAGATGGGCGTCATTGACCCAGGACTTCGTTGTAGGACATGCGGAGGCAGGGCAGGTGAATGTCCTGGTCATTTCGGACATGTGGAGCTCATAGCACCTGTGGTGCATGTAGGGTTTGCAAAACTGATACGCAAGATATTAAGGGCCACATGCAGGGATTGCGGGGCACTTCTTTTGGATTCAAGCCAGAAAAAACAATATCTCGAACAAATACGGATGTTAAAGAAGATTGGGCAGCCCATAGAGGATATTACCAATGAAGCTTTCAAGGAGGCAAGAAAGCCCAAGATATGCCAGTACTGTGGTGCCAAACAACTTGATGTAAAGGTAGAAAAACCCTCTACGTATGTAGAAAAGGATGGGACACATGAACATAAACTCATGGCGTCCGATATCAGGAGTAGGTTCGAGAAAATCTCGAACGACGATATAGAAGTTATGGGCATGGACCCCACTAAAGCCAGGCCCGAATGGACAATTATCACGGTGCTTCCCGTGCCGCCTGTGACCATGCGCCCCAGTATTACCCTGGAGTCAGGACAAAGGAGTGAGGATGACCTTACCCATAAACTGGTGGATATTATCAGGATCAATCAGCGGTTCCAGGAGAACCGCGAAGCAGGTGCACCCCAGCTTATCATCGAAGACCTGTGGGAACTTCTTCAGTATCACGTGACCACATTCATCGATAATGCAGTATCGGGAGTGCCTCCTGCAAGACATCGTTCAGGAAGACCTTTGAAGACATTGTCACAGAGGCTTAAAGGCAAGGAAGGCAGGTTCAGGGGCAGTCTTTCAGGTAAAAGGGTCAATTTCAGTGCAAGGACTGTTATATCGCCTGACCCCAACCTGAGTATAAGTGAAGTGGGCGTGCCTTTATCCATGGCCATGGAACTGAGCATACCTGTCAATGTAACCAAACGCAATCTCGAAGATGTGCGTGAATTTATCAAAAGAGGTCCTGACAATCATCCGGGCGCAAATTATGTGATTCGCGATGATAATCGCAGGCTCAAGGTCACTGACAAGAACTGTGAGGAGTTAGCTGAAACCCTTGAATTGGGATGGAAAGTTGACAGACAGTTGAAGAATGGAGATATTATTCTATTCAACAGGCAGCCTTCATTGCACAGGATGAGCATTATGGCCCATGAGGTCAAGGTGCTGCCACACAAAACGTTCAGGCTGAACCCGGCAGTATGTCCGCCATATAATGCCGATTTTGATGGTGATGAGATGAACATGCATGTGTTGCAGACCGAAGAGGCAAGGGCTGAGGCAAAGATGCTCATCCATGTCCAGGAGAACATTCTGTCTCCTCGTTTCGGCGGTCCTATTATCGGCGGTATACATGACCACATATCAGGTATGTACATACTTACCAAGGGTGATAACAGGGTAGATAAGAACGATTTCCTTGAAATGTTGAGGAAGTCACGGATCACAGAGATTGTAGAACCTGCAGGTGAAGAGGACGGTAATCCTTACTGGACAGGAAAACAGGTATTCAGCCAGATCCTGCCAGACGGGTTGAACATGACCTATAAAGCGTTATTGTGCGAGAACTGTGACACCTGTAAAAAAGAGGACTGTGACCGTGATGCTTACGTGACAATAAGAGACGGTCAACTACTCAGCGGCACCATCGATGAAAAGGCTGTGGGGGCGTTCAAAGGTTTGATACTTGACCGTATTGTTAAGGATTACACCCCGACAGTTGCTCTCCAGTTTATTGATGATATGACCAGGCTTGCTATTAGAAGTATCATGCATTTCGGATTCAGTTTCGGTATAAGTGACGAAGACATACCTGATGAGGCAAGCGCACAGATATCTGAACTGCTGGAGGATGCCGAAAAGAGGGTTATGGAGTTTATCATTGCTTTCAATGAAGACAATCTGGAACCTCTGCCCGGTAGATCAGTGGCAGAAACACTCGAATTGAGGATCATGCAGGAATTGGGTAAGGCAAGGGATGCTACCGGTGAAATTGCTGGCAAATACCTTGGTCTGGACAATACTGCTGTGATTATGGCGGTGTCCGGGGCCAGAGGTTCTATGCTGAACTTGACACAGATGGCGGGGTGCGTGGGCCAGCAGGCAGTGAGAGGCGAGCGTATACGCCGGGGCTATGCAGGCAGGACCCTTTCCAACTTTAATCACGGAGACCTGGGTGCAGCTGCTCACGGGTTCGTGAAGAGCAGTTATAAAAAGGGCTTATCTCCTACCGAATACTTCTTCCATGCCATTGGTGGCAGGGAAGGTCTGGTGGATACGGCTGTCAGGACGTCACAGAGCGGTTATCTACAGCGCAGACTGGTCAATGCCTTACAGGATCTGGAGGTCCAATATGATGGTACTGTGAAGGATACCAGGGGAATGATCGTCCAGTTCAAATACGGCGAAGACGGTGTGGACCCCATGAAAAGTGATTACAGTAAACCTCAGACCATACGCAGGATAATCGAAGATGTCATCGGGAAGGAGGTGGAATAAATGGCAGTGAGTACGAAGACCATTGATGAAATGACTGAAAACCTTCCTCTGCCCCAGAACCTGGTGGATGCCCTTAGAAGTGATTTGCAAAAGGTTGATGTGACCAAAAAGCAGCTTGAAAATATTATAGAACGTTCACTGGAAAGTTATGAGTATGCCCGTATCGAGCCCTGTGAAGCCGCTGGAGTAGTATCAGCCCAGAGTATAGGTGAGCCCGGTACACAGATGACCATGCGAACATTCCACTATGCAGGTGTGGCAGAGATCAACGTTACACTTGGTCTGCCAAGGTTGATTGAGATCGTGGATGCCAGGAAAAATCCTTCCACACCTATGATGACTATCTACCTGACTGAAGAGTATGCCAAGGACCGTGACCTGGCCCGCAAACTTGCATGGGAGATCGAGGCCACGCATATCAGTCATGTGGGCAGTTTGTCTACTGACCTTACTGAGATGCTATTGGAAATTGAGCTCAATGAAAAGGCTATCATCCAGCGAGGTCTAACAGCCGAGGAGATTGCAGAAAAACTGGAAGATGAATTAGGTGTGACCGTTGTAACGGAGAAAAATATTCTCACAATCCGACCGGAAAATGAATCCTACAGGGAACTTTTACAGTTGAGTAAGAACGCGGAAAGCGTGATAATAAAGGGTGTCAAGGCAATTAACCGGGTGGTCATCAGTAAGGATGATATTATTGGTGAGTATGTGATGTATACTGAGGGTTCGGCATTGAAGCAGGTACTTGTATTTGATGGTATAGATACCACGCGCACAAATACCAATAATGTCAATGAGGTATATGAGGTATTTGGCATTGAAGCTGCTCGGAACAGTATCATCAAGGAAGCCATAGATACCCTGCGTGAACAGGGTTTGACAGTTGATGTGAGGCATATCATGCTGGTGTCAGATATTATGACAGTCGATGGTGAAGTGAAAGCTATCGGTAGGCACGGTATTTCAGGTGAAAAAGCTAGTGTGCTTGCCCGTGCTGCGTTCGAGGTGACTGTGAGCCATCTGTTGGATGCAGGTCTGAGGGGAGACGTGGATGAACTCAAAGGTGTTACCGAGAACGTTATTGTGGGTCAACCCATCAAACTGGGTACAGGGCACATCAAACTCATGGCGGCAAAAAAGACTTAAACGATGAAGCCTTGTAGGAAGAAAAAATTCAGATGAGATGATATTTATGGACGTTGACCTTAACAAAGTACTCAGGAGCACTGTACAGACGGGAACTGTTATTATCGGTTCCAAACGGACACAAAAGGCAGTTGAAAGTAACCAGGCAAAGGCTGTGGTACTTGCATCCAACTGTCCTGATGATGTGAGAAAGATGGTCACAGGGAAAGTACCTATTATTGACTTTCCGGGGATGGGAGTTGAACTGGGAACTATTCTTAGCAAGCCTTTCGCCATTGCAGCTATGGCAGTTGTTGAGGCGGGCGAATCTGATATAATGGCAGTATTGAAAGCATAAAATAAGGGATTTTTTTGAGCGAAGTCAAGATCAACACTGATGGAATACGGTACATTGCCTTGTTTGAAAATACAACAGGAGCTACTGCTATGGATTGTCTTGTTGATGATGAGAACAACAGGGTTATATTTGTAGTAAAATCAGGTGACATGGGTATTGCCATCGGTAAGAATGGTGAACATATCAATCGAGTTGTAAAGAACATCGGTCGCCACGTTGAAGTGGTGGAATACAGTGATGACCCCAAGACGTTCATCAAAGGTCTCCTGCAGCCTGCTAATGTCAATGATGTGAAGATTGGCTATAAAGGTGATAGACGCATAGCTTATGTAGAAGTAAGCACCAAAGAGAAAGGTCTTGCCATAGGGCGGAACGGACGTAATATCGAGAAAGTTAAGTTACTCGCTAAGCGACATCATGATATAGATGATGTTACAATCAAGTAGCCCACATAAATTTGACATTAATATATAGTATATTAGTATTTATACAAAATTAGAATATTACAGGAAGTAACATAGATGGGAAATGGAAAATACGCCGCTCGCAAATTGAAAAGTGACAGGGAAAACTTCAGATGGAGTGACCGGAAATACTTCAGGCGTGCATTGCGGCTCAATGTGAAAGCAGACCCTATGGGAGGGGCACCCATGGGACGAGGAATTGTGCTTGAAAAGGTGGGTGTTGAAGCAAAACAGCCCAATTCAGCAATACGCAAATGTGTAAGGATACAGTTGATCAAGAACGGACGACAGGTTACTGCCTTTTGTCCGGGGGATGGCGCTATTAGTTTTATCGATGAACATGATGAGGTTACAGTGGAGCGTATTGGCGGTCGGATGGGCGGTGCAATGGGTGATATTCCAGGAGTCCGGTTCAAAGTGACTGCCGTTAATAATGTGCCTCTCAGACAGATGGTTATTAATCGTAAGGAAAAACCAATGAGGTAGATATATGTACAAATTATTTGATAAATGGGAATCAACTGAAGTGGAGGTCCGTGATATCGGTCTTCAGAGATATATCAATATTACTCCTGTTATACTGCCTTATTCCGGCGGGAAACATGCCAGGCAGCAGTTCAATAAATCGAACCAGCACATTGTGGAAAGACTCATCAATAAGATGATGCTGAGTGAGCATAACACTGGCAAAAAGATGACCACTTATAAGATTGTTAGTGGTGCCTTTGATATTATCAACAAAAAGACAAAGGAGAACCCCATTCAGGTATTGGTCAATGCCATTATCAACGCCGGACCAAGGGAGGAGACGGTCAGGTTGAAGTATGGAGGTATTGCAGTACCCAAGGCAGTGGACAGTGCTCCACAGCGTAGGGTGGATATTGCATTGAAGCTTATCGCCCAGGGTGCACAAAAGTCAGCCTTTAAGAGCCGGCGTTCCATTGAAGAGACACTGGCAAATGAAATAATTGCAGCAGCGAATTACGATGTAAAGTCCTATTCCATCAATAAGAAGGAAGGAAAGGAACGGGTTGCGAAGGCTGCACGGTAGATGTTATACTGCGGCATATTTCAGGTATGCCGCAATTGTTTTTTAGGACAGTTATATTGAAAGTGTGTAATATTTTTTTATTTATCCAGATGTTAAAACTTTTCAGAGGAAATTGAGATGGGACGAAGGAAAAAGATGGTTGAGCGCGTGACCGTGCTCATGAATGACCCGGAACATATCCGGAATATCGGTATAGTGGCACATATCGACCACGGTAAAACTACGCTTACAGATAATATCCTTGCCGGTGCCGGTATGATTTCAAAGGAACTGGCAGGCAAACAGTTGTTCACGGATTCAGATGCGGAAGAACAGGAGAGGGGTATTACCATTGACTCTGCCTGTGTATCCATGGTACATGATTTCGAGGGTGAAGAATATCTTATCAATCTTATTGATACGCCGGGCCACGTGGACTTTGGCGGTGATGTGACCAGGGCCATGAGGGCCGTGGACGGTGCTGTGGTTGTAGTGGATGCCGTTGAGGGGACTATGCCTCAGACCGAGACTGTGCTAAGGCAGGCACTCAAGGAACATGTAAAGCCAGTGCTGTTCGTCAACAAGGTTGACAGACTGATAAACGAACTGCAGGTAGATGCCCAGGAGATGCAGATTCGGCTGGGTAAGGTCATTGACCATGTGAACAAGCTCATTAAGGGCATGAACGAGGAGAAATACAAAGCAGGATGGCGCATGGATGCGGCAAAGGGTACTGTGGTGTTCGGCTCTGCCCTGTATAACTGGGCCATCAGCGTACCGTTCATGAAGAAGTCAGGTATAGGGTTTGCAGATGTATATAATTACTGTAAGGAAGAGAATCAGAAGGAACTGGCAGAGAGATGCCCGCTCCATGAAGTGTTGAATGATACAATAATCAGGTTCCTTCCCAATCCATTGGATGCCCAGAAGGAAAGGGTAGGTGTAATATGGCACGGTGATAAGGAATCCCGGGAAAGTAAGGATATGCTGAATGCCAACAAGGATGGTGATGTGGCATTAATGGTCACTAATATCTCAATGGACCCCCACGCAGGTGAGGTCGCAACAGGCAGGTTGTTCAGCGGTACCCTGAAAAGAGGCATGGAACTGCACGTTTCCGGCTCAACCAAGATCAACAGGTTGCAGCAAGTGGGTATATTCATGGGTCCTGAGCGACTTGAAGTTGAGAAGATACCGGGCGGCAATATTGCAGCAGTTACTGGTCTGAAAGATGCCTATGTGGGTGCGACCGTTTCAAGCATGGCTGATATGATTCCGTTCGAATCTATCAAACATGCCAGTGAGCCAGTGGTTACTGTGGCAGTTGAAGCAAAGCATATGAAAGACCTGCCAAAACTGGTGGAAGTGCTGAGGCAGGTGGCCAAGGAGGATAATACTCTTAAGGTAACTATCAATGAAGAGACCGGCGAACACCTGATGTCGGGTATGGGAGAACTTCATCTTGAAGTCATTGGACACAGGATAGAGAGGGATAAAGGTGTGGAGATTACCACCAGTCCGCCTATTGTGGTGTACAGGGAAACTGTGCAAAAGCATGCGGGTCCTGTGGAAGGTAAGAGTCCTAACAGGCATAACCGGTTCTATATTGAAGTTGAACCACTGTCCAGCGATATTGTGGACCTTATCAAGTCAGGAGAGGTTTCCATGCGTATGCCCGAACTGGAACGCCGTGAGAAGTTCATGGAAGCAGGTTTTGGTAAGGATGAAGCAAAAGGTATTTCTGCAATTTATGAGTCGAATATTCTGATTGATACGACCAAAGGTATCCAGTACCTGAACGAAACCATGGAATTAGTAATTGATGGTTTTGAAGAGGTCATGGTAGGCGGACCCCTCAGCAGGGAGCCATGCCAGGCTATCAAGGTCAAACTCGTAGATGCAAAACTCCATGAAGATGCAGTGCACAGGGGTCCCGCACAGGTGATTCCGGCAGTTCGCTCTGCTATACAGGCAGCCATGTTATCGGCTGATGATACGCTGCTTGAACCATACCAGCAGGTCTTCATCCAGACACCGCAGAACAATATGGGTGGAGCTACTTCAGAGATACAGGGCCGCAGGGGTGTTATCAATAACATGACCCAGGAAGGGGATATGACTATTATTGAAAGCAGGGCTCCGGTGGCTGAACTGTTCGGGTTTGCCGGTGATATCCGCTCTGCAACTGAAGGACGGGCTTCGTGGAGTACGGAATTTGGTGGATTTGAACCGCTTCCAATGAGTTTACTAAAGGAAATAGTAACAAAGATACGGCAGCGTAAAGGATTAAAGGCTGAAATGCCAAAATCCAGCGATTTCGTGGGCCTGTAAATTGATGTTAAAAGTGCTTTTGCATCAGGTAACTACGACACAAAGTTTAAAAGCAGTAAAAGATATAGTGAGACAGAAATTCATATATATTAAAGTTAATAGTTTGGAGGATTAAAGATGGCAGAGAAACCACATTTGAATCTGGCAGTCATCGGTCATATCGATCATGGGAAATCAACCCTTGTTGGCAGACTGATGTATGATACAGGTGCTGTAGCGGCACATGTCATTGAAAAGTATAGAGAAGAAGCCAAAGCAAAAGGTAAGGAATCCTTTGCTTTTGCATGGGTCATGGATTCCCTTAAAGAAGAACGTGAGAGGGGTATAACCATTGATATCGCACACCAGCGATTTGATACTGATAAGTATTATTTTACAGTGGTGGATTGTCCCGGTCACCGTGACTTTGTTAAGAACATGATCACAGGTGCATCCCAGGCAGATGCTGCAATCCTTGTGGTTTCCGGCAAGGACGGTGTACAGGCCCAGACCAAGGAACACGTGTTCCTGTCCCGGACACTGGGTATCACCCAGTTGATCATTGCAATCAACAAGATGGATGAGATCAACTACGATGAGGCAAAGTACAACAAGGCCAAGGAAGATGTCAGCACACTTCTGAAGATTGTAGGATTCAAACCCGCTGATATGCACTTTATTCCAACATCTGCGTTCGAGGGTGACAATATAGCATCCAAGAGCGAGAATACCAAATGGTATAAAGGCTCAACAATCCTGGAAGCACTTGATGAGCTGAAGGAACCTGAGATGCCAACATCCCTGCCACTGCGTATTCCTGTGCAGGATGCTTACACTATCAGCGGTATAGGCACTGTACCAGTAGGACGTGTCGAGACCGGTATAATGAAGAAAGGCGATAATGTCACTTTCAATCCCAGCGGTGCTACAGGTGAGGTCAAGTCCATTGAAATGCATCATGAAGAAATGGACCAGGCTGTACCAGGCGATAATATCGGCTGGAACGTAAGGGGTATTGGAAAGAATGATGTAAGAAGAGGCGATGTATGCGGTCCCGCATCAAAACCACCTACAGTGGCTGATGAGTTTACTGCACAGGTCGTTGTACTGCAGCATCCGTCTGCCATATCAGTTGGTTACACACCTGTGTTCCACTGCCATACGGCTCAGACTGCATGTACCCTGATGTCAATTGACAAGAAACTGGACCCTAAGACCGGTGAAGTGAAAGAAGAGAATCCTACATTCATCAAAGCTGGCGATGCAGCAATCGTGACTGTAAAGCCAACCAGGCCACTGGTCATTGAGAATGTGAAAGAGATTCCACAGATGGGACGCTTCGCTATCCGTGATATGGGTCAGACTGTTGCAGCTGGCATGGTCATAAGTATAAAGGCGAGGCCATAAGGCCTCTCCATTTATCTTTTTTTAATTTTTTGGAGATTCATTAATGGCACAGAAAGCAAGAATTCGATTAACTGGGACACTCCCGTCAACCCTGGATAGTGTATGTGAACAGGTCAAGAGTATTGCAACAAAGACTGGTGTGAACATGGCTGGTCCCATACCCATGCCTACGAAGAAACTGATGGTACCAACCTTGAAGAGTCCGGACGGAGAGGGTACTTCTACCTGGGATCACTGGGAGATGAGGGTGCACAAACGGCTTATTGACCTTGATGCAGACGAGCGGGCGTTGCGCCAGCTTATGCGTATACAGGTTCCAAAGGATATCAGCATAGAGATAGTGTTGACTTCTTAGATGTTTTTGCGGTGGTTTTAATACCGCGGGTCTTTGCAGACCGATAATTGAGACAGGATTGGGGGGTAACCCAATCTTTATTATTCTTACACTTTATTTTTAGTATGGTGAAAAAAGCATGATTATAGGTTTTCAAGTAAATCAGATTGAATCAAAGTCGTTCGCAGGTGCTGAAAGTGCCAGGCAGAACAAGAGTATTAATATTAATTTTGATATCAACATAAGAAATCCCACGTTGGTTGAGCAGAATACTCCTTTTGGTAAAAAGCAGGTGATAAAGTTGGAGTATGCAATGTCCATCAATTACCTGAATCCAAATATCGGTTATATCAGGTTTGAGGGAAGCACGGATTATTACCAGGAGGGTGACCTGGAAGCAATGCACAAAGAGTGGACCAGTGGGTCGGCACCGACCAATGTGCAAAATGAGATTGCTAATACCATGGTGAACAATCTGGCACCCCTGGCATTGACCATGTCAAAGACATTGGGTCTGCCGCCTGCTGTGCCGCTGCCAGCTATTAACTTCAAGGGCAAACAGGCAGAGAAGAAGCCTGATGAGCCCACGTATTATCACGGGTGAAACTTACCATTTAGTTATTTTAGGCCGGTTCACTCATTTTCCAGCAGTCCCAGCACCAGCCTCTCAATCTCATCCCTGACCTGCCTGTATTTTTCAACAGGCTGCCCCATGGGGTCATCCAGCCCCCAGTCTATGAAGTCCTTTAGATATACGGCCGGACAGGTGTCCTGCACCCCGCAGCCCATGGATATGAGGATGTCATAGTCCGGCAGTTGGGCCGGGTCAAGCTGTTTGGGTGATTGGTGCGAGATGTCTATGCCTTTCTCGGCCATGACATCCACTGCTTTTGGTGCTACAAATGATGCGGGCATGGTGCCAGCACTGTGGGCTTCCAGTACACCTGAATCATGATGTCGGGCAAATCCTTCAGCCATCTGGCTGCGGCAGGAGTTTCCCACGCACAGGAAGAGTACATTTTTCATGCTCTTCCGTATGGGGGTAGTGTTCAATAAATTTTATCTACTAACTGATAGATATCATCTATTATGCCCGATGGGAACAATCCTGAAAGTGACACCCATGCTAAACTCATACAAAAGCGCAGGGAGTTCGAGCAGGCGTGCTGCGATTATATGGAGGAATTCGGGTTCGAGTGGGTTGAGGAATTTACGCTGAACGGGGCGTGAGTGCATTTTCTGAACCGTTTTATTCAGGGCTTGCCCTGAAGGTGATGTCTTTTACATAAAAATTCAAACATTTCAGATTTACAATTTTAAACTATATATAAACCAAAAATTTAAATATTTAACCCACAGATAGTTAAATATGCAAAAAACCAACATCCTGGAAATCTTATCTGACTGGAACTTCTGGGCTAAAGAAGTAGAGACTGGTATAAAGAGAGAAGAATACCTGAACACACTTACCGACCTTATAATAAATACTAACCAGATAATCTCAATCGCAGGTGTCAGGAGAGGTGGGAAATCCACTTTAATAAGACAAATCGCCAGGGAATTGATTGAACGTCAGAATGCTGACACCCTGATTGTGAACTTTGAAGATGAACGCTTTTTAAAGAGGGACCTTGAACTGCTCATCGATGTGTACAATACATATCTGGAAAAGGTGATGCCTGAGACGAGACCTTTTATCTTCCTGGATGAGGTACAGAATGTTCAGGAATGGGAGCGGTTCGCAAGGGGTGTACATGAAAGGGGAGAAGCGAAGATAATCGTATCTGGCTCATCGTCAAAACTGCTGAGTGCAGAACTTGCAACACTTTTGACCGGCAGGCACATTATGTTCTTTGTACATCCACTGTCTTTCAGGGAGTTCCTGAAATTTAAGGAACTGCCACTCTCAAACGAAATCGAGATGTTGACCCAAAGAACCAGGGTAAAGCAGTTGCTTGATGAATATATGGAGTACGGCGGATTTCCTGAGGTTGTGCTTGCCTGTGACAAGCAAAGAATACTATTGAGCTACTTCGATACTTTAATGGTGCGGGATGTTATCGAGCGGTTCAACATTAGGGAGAGGGAGAAAATTAAGATCATTGCGAAATTCTACCTGACTAATATCTCATCTCCCATGAGTTTCAATAAAATTTCAAGATTTTTGGATATTCCACTCACTACAGTGGAAAGGTTCTCTGACCATCTTGAAACGGCAAATGTTGCGTTTTTCCTGAAGAAATTCTCGTTTTCGTACAAGCAGCAAGTAAAATCCCAAAGAAAGATATATTCTGCTGATGTGGGTTTATCGAATGCTGTAGGCTTCAGGTTCTCGCAAAACCAGGGTAAGATTATGGAGAACATTGTGGCAGTTGAGCTTAAACGAAAACAGTCCTTTGACCCAGGGTTGGAAGTGTATTACTGGAAAGACTACCAGCACAGGGAAGTTGATTTTGTGGTAAAAAAGGGTCTGGAGGTAATGCAGTTGATACAGGTCTGTTTTGATATTGCAGATTTGGAAACCAGGAATAGGGAGGTCAGGTCATTGATTCGGGCCATGAAGGAGTTCAAACTGGAGGGGGGCCTGATAATCACGGATGATTTTGAGGACGAAGAGGTTGTGAAGGGATTTAAGGTGGAATATGTTCCATTGTGGAAATGGCTGTTAATGTATTGAATAATGGGATTTCGGATTCGAATGGGAGTGAAGGGTTAGCTAAACGGAGCGTGAGGATATTGCCTGAATTCAGATTAAACCTGCGAAATAAGCTATTGCTAAATATCTTATAAATTTTCCAATGAACACATATATTGAAAAAACGACAAAATTAAGTTTAAATATACCACCAATTGCCGCTAAAGCATCTCCAACAAGTGGAACCCATGTGAACAATAATATTGGAGCCCCATACTTTTCGAATATTTGTTCTCCCTTTTTCAGTTCACTTTGTTTCATTCGCAGGTATTTTTCAAGATATTTTTCACGTCCCACCCAGCCCAGCAGATAAGTGGTGCAGGCGCCAAGGTAATTCCCTATTGAAGCTAAAACCACAACGATTCCAATGCTGTGACCTTGCGTGATAAGGTAAACTACTAAGGCTTCTGAACCCAGAGGAAATATAGTGGAAGCAAGGAAGCTTGTGAAAAATAGACTGACATAAAGCGGAATGGTTTCTAACATGTTGGTTATCTGTCTTGGTTTCTGGATTCTTAATGGTTACTGGGATTATGAACTTGATGGTATTTCATTGTTCCATTAGTTACCTAATTTTGTTTGTTTCTCTTTAACCCTGAGTTCCCAACCTTTTAAGCGCATGATTTCACACATTCAAGAAAGTACCCTTCGGGTGCTTTCTTGTTTTCTACTTCGATCTTTGGAGTTGAAAGCAATTGATCCATTCTATCCTTGCTGAGTTCCCCATATTTCTGATACAGCTCAAAGTATTCCTTTACCACTTTTTCGGTAGTATTCGTAAGTTCACGGATTTGATCTGGAGTGAAGCCTTTGCTATGCAGCATCACAACTTTTGAGAATCCTATGATGTACCGTTTTATTGATTGTCCAGTATGCCTAGTCCGTCTCTCGATCTCTGTGTATTCATATCCTTTGAGATAGAGTTCCACGATTTTCGTTTTATGAGATATGGTCGGACCTATGTCCTGGATTGACCCTCGTGTCGGAATAATGATTTCCTGTTTTTTAAGATAAGCAATGTCCCTCTGTATCGTTCGTCTTCCGCTGTTAAGGAGCAATGCGAGATCTTCCTGGACAAGAAGTCCTCCCTGATCATTTTGCTCAATGAAG
>JAUWTY010000179.1 GCA_030614485.1 Methanosarcinales archaeon
AAGTTCGGTAACCACTTCCGGGTGTACAAGAAAGTGGAAGCCGGTGTGGGAATGAAACATTCGGAATTCCTGGTCCATGCCGTGGACAGCAACCACGTGTTCAACCTGCCACAATTGTCCAGGGCAGTGAGGCTGGCAAACAGTGTGAGAAAACAGATGGTTTTTGCCTGGCAATCAGGCGATGACATATTATATCTGGAATTTACCAGGATGAAGATGTAGGGACTTCCCCTGCTACTTTACCAAACACTGATACTCTACTACCACTACAACCCTGCTAAACAGTGCCGCCCTATTATCATTATTGCCCTTGCCCCACCTTCTTTTTGAACATCTCGACCAACCCGAAACAGCCTGTCAACATCATATCCCCATGCGGAGCTGCAAATTCTACATCCAGGCTTGAACCTGCCATGATATTCCGGTTCGGCCCGGTAACTATCACAGACCTGATATTCCCAAAACCCACCGCTTCCTGGATATGACAGCCATGCCCCCCGTCATTGAAGACCTCATCGAAATCCAATTCACCATCACATAACCTCTTGACAAGGTCATCCAGTTTTGGTGTATCCACTGACCTGGTATGGTGCTCAAAGAGTGCCAGCATCCTGTTCCCGTCCACCACAGCAACCAGGGTATGTCCGTTACCGATGTTCACCACAGCCACCGGGCCGTCGGGGGAGCCATCCAGCGCCCCGCAAATAGCGGCAGGTCCCGTATCCATGAGCAATACATTGTTATCCTGATGTCTCAAGGTATCCATCACAGCCTGCATCCTGGAAAGGTGTGGTGGCACCCGGTTCAAATGTGCGAACCGCTCCAGTTCACCGCCCTGCTCCAGCAATTCCCTGAAATACCGGAACCTGAACACCCGGTTGCTCATATCAGGAGCCTCGCCGTGGTCCTGTACTGCTACTGCAAAGTCCCTGGGCAGTTGTGTCTCGAACAGCCTCAGTGCTGTGCCAAGGGCATGAGTGTCCACATCACACATCTCAATCTGCTCTGCCCCCCTTGGTGCCGTGTCCGCCTCACCCACCAGCGTCACACCCATTTGCGCCACTTTCTCCAGGTTATCGTTTATGGTCAAGGCAGCATCCGGTCGGGCATAAACCTTCAGCTCTGCCCTGATATGTTCACGTACAGCCTTGCCTGAAGGACCGCCGCCCATGGTAGTGCCTGTGAGGAAGACGTCTCGCCCTGCATCTGTAGCAAGGTTGATTCGCTGGGCGATAATTTGTGTCTGGGAGGGCAGCACCATCTTGATATTATTCTCAATATGCTGTGCATCGTCGTACAGCAGTATATCCTGTGTACCTTTTCCTACGTCAATAGCCATTATCTGCATAGAATAGATTAATTCATATAATCTATGACACATAAACTTCTTCATGCCCTGGGACGATACGCCTGCACAACACAAGAAGAATGCTCCTGTATCAGTGAAATTTGCAATTATTACAGTGAGCACCTCCAGATACGAAGCCTATGGCAGTGTATCCGAGCCCCAGTTTGCTGATGACATATCCGGAAACGTCATGATGGACCTGATATCAGGTTCAGGCTTTGAGGTCAAAACATATTCATTGCTGCCGGATAATGAGATCATGATTGCGGGGCACGTCCGCGAACTGACAGGCACAGATATGGGAGTAGATATAGGTTCAGAAATTGGTGCAGATATTGATGCTATCGTCATCAGTGGCGGCACTGGTCTTGCGCCCGAAGACGTGACCCTGGAAGCAGTGGAACCACTTTTTGACAAGACCATTCCCGGTTTTGGTGAACTGTTCAGGCTAAAAAGCCTGGAAGACGTGGGGACTGCTGCTATACTTTCAAGGGCATCTGCCGGGGTTGTGGGTAGATGCGTGGTATTCTGTTTACCCGGCTCACCGGCAGCGGTCGAGCTTGCCTTGAAGGAGTTGATCATTCCGGAGGCACCCCATATTATCAAGCACATATGATAGATTGACAGGGTATATGGGAGTATTTCAGTAACTAACACTTTTTGTCACAATAATCATTCAAAAAGCAATTTGCCTCTTTAATCAGTAAATTTAATACGTGCCTGCAACACCTTTACATCATATTTAAGAACAGTTTCCTATGCCTTCGAACACATATCTGAATTTGAACCATTTACAGCTAAAGATTTGCCCAATCTTGAAATATGTGCTTTGCTGTCTTCCAGTAAGTAGACAATCAAAAGAGAAAGCGTATTTGTTAACGGTTTTGACAAACTCAAATCAATTTCTAAAAATAGTTTCAATATAGTTCCATGAAAGGAACATATAGCTATTCAAATCATTCATCCCCTACAATTTTATGAGACTTTGTCAGTTTTGATTAAAATCTTAAAAGTCTCAGTGGTGTTAGGAGCATAATGTTTTGAAAGTGTTACAATGTTTAAAAAGTGTTAGTTACTGAAATGGGAGTATAGTACGTGCGATTTGACAGAACTTAAACGAAAACTATATCTAACATTGTAAACTACAAAAATATAATCTAATAAATATAGAGTAAAAATCTGTGTACGTTTGTGGAGTGTATTGAGCTTCCAAATCGGTGATTTACAATTATATGTTTGAAATGGAGGATGTGTATGCAGGGAAATCAAAACTTGGATAATGATGTTGTAGGAAGA
>JAUWTY010000041.1 GCA_030614485.1 Methanosarcinales archaeon
TCGGCGCCTCTGTGGTGAAGTATATTTATAACGTTGCAGTCTAAATGGTAATGTGGGAGTTTATGCTTACGATTAAGGGAGTTTCTATAATTAGAGACAATAGGAAGATACTGCATGAAATCTATCTCGAAGTGGGTAGACAAAGCATCCACAGCATTATGGGGACCAATGGTTCAGGCAAGAGTTCCCTGGCCTATACTATCATGGGATGTAGCGGTTATACCCCTTCCTGCGGAACTATTGAGTTCGACGGATGCAACCTGACCCATGCAAATCTCAGCCAGCGAGCCGCTGCAGGAATCACTCTGGCGTGGCAGGAACCGGCCAGATTCGAAGGGCTGAGTGTGCGGGATTACCTGTCCATAGGAATTAAGGGTAAGACTGACGAGAAAGAATTGGAAAAAACATTGTCCCTTGTAAATATGAGTCCGAAGCGATACCTCGACCGTGAGGTGGGCGAATCCCTTAGCGGCGGGGAGCGCAAACGCATCGAACTTGCATCCATTGTGACCACACGCCCCCGACTTGCCATACTGGACGAACCAGACAGTGGTATTGATGTGATTTCCATAAAAGATGTTATCAACCTGATACATGTGTTAAAGGATAACGGTGCATCGGTACTGGTAATTACCCACAGGCCCGAGATTGTGGAAATCGGGGATTCAGCCTCGCTGATATGTGACGGCAGGATTACAATGACTGGCACACCAGCAGAAGTATCAGATTACTACCAGCAGCGGTGCAGGCCATGTAATAAAGAAACGGATACACCCAGAGGTATGATATGTTAGATGAATATAAGGCACTTGTTGATGCATACGCCAGGTCGGGCGGCAATGCCGCTGTCCTCGATACACCCGGTGTTGCCAGCCTGTTCGTCCATGAAAACCGGGTCCTCTCGTCAAACCTGATTCCCGGCCTGGAACTCACTGTGGAGGAGACCGATACCGGTATCAATGCCCGCCTGGTAATTCTGGAAGGGCACAGAATTGAGCAACCTATACACCTGTGTTTCGGGGTGCTTCCGAAAGAAGGGGTGCAGGAGATACGCTCAAGCATCACAGCAGAAGCACGCTCGTCTGCAGAACTGCTGGCTCACTGCACATTTCCCAATGCCGTCAGGGTGAAACACATCATGGAGGCGGATATCAGAATAGGGGAGAAGGCATACCTTACCTACAATGAAACCCACTACCACGGACCCCATGGCGGGGTTGAAGTAATACCAAAGGCAAGAGTCAAAATAGACCGCGGCGGTAGGCTGGTCACAAGGTTCGCCTTGACCGAGGGCAGGGTGGGACGGCTGGATATGGACTATGATGTCGATGTGGGTGCGAATGCTGCTGCCGAGATGACTGCCAAAGTGTACGGGCGGGCGGATGATGAAATAAGGATGCGGGAGTGTACTGTACTATCAGGGCGCGGTGCCCGGAGTATCATCAAAAGCCGGGTGGCTGTACGCGACCAGGCAAAGAGTATGGTGGAGAGTATCACTGAAGGGCGGGCGCCATACTGCCGGGGGCATGTGGACTGTGTAGAGATTGTGCAGGGGGATGCGATAGCAGAGGCTGTGCCCAGGGTGTCGGTGTTCGATGAGCACGCCAAGGTGACGCATGAAGCTGCTATTGGCAGTGTGGATAAGAAACAGGTGGAGACTTTGATATCACGGGGGCTTGCTGAGTCTGAAGCTGTGGATGTTATTGTCAGGGGACTGTTGAAGTAATGGGTTTTTATGGTGAAGTTCAGACATGTCATAAAAATGTATGACATTTTCTCCAGAATTCATGCAATTACCAACATAATTCTGAAGATATTAATACAATTGTACAATTGTACAATTATACAATATATCTAATACTTTTTGGGGTAAGCACGTGCATTATTGGAAAACGTTAAATATGTTTAATTGATGATTTTACATTATAAATGCCAAATGGTGAGGTATTGACATGATTAAACAGCAGAAAATATTTATTATAACAATTACACTGATACTGGTACTGCTATCAGGTTGTACAGCTCCTCCAGACGAAGTCGAAGAAACTACAGGCTTTGGTGAATTGAGGATTGGATATCAGCCCAGCACCCATCAGGTCGCATACATGACTGCCGATGCCAAGGGCTGGTGGCTGGAAGACCTCGAACCCTATGGCGTAACATCCACTAAGGATTTCCTGTTCCCCACAGGTGCCCCTGAAATGCAGGCCATGCTTGCAGGCGAGATAGATGTAGCCTATGTTGGGGCCACACCACCTCTGTCTGCCATTGACCAGGGTCTTGACGCAAAAATAGTTGCCGGGGCACAGATCCAGGGTTCAGACCTTGTAATTGCCACTGACCTGCCATACGAGTCTCCACAGGACCTCAAGGGCCTGAAAATCGCTACCTTCCCACCTGGTACCCTGCAGGATACTGTGCTCAGGAAATGGCTTATGGACCACGATATTGATCCAAAGGAAGATTTGACCATACTGGGTATGGGCGGTGCTGACGCAAAGACTGCACTGGCTTCCAATAACGTGGACGCCGTATTCCTTCCCCACCCCAGTCCAACAATAATTGAGTCTGAGGGTACCGGAAGGGTCGTGGTACAATCAGGTGATATGTGGGAGAACCATGCCTGTTGCGTGGTATTAGTAAGGGATGAACTGATAAGGGACTATCCGGAACTGGTGGAACAGATTGTCAGGACACATATCAGGGCAACTGAATACATCATCGAACATCCCGAAGAAGCCGCCCAGATATTCGCTGACGATATCGGTGTTTCATACGAGATTGCAAACAAATCAATTAACGATTGGGACGGTCAATGGGTCAGTGACCCCAGTATTGAACTGAACACTACCCTGGAATATGCAAGTGTGCAGTACGACCTGGGATATACAGATAAACTGCTGACCCAGGATGACCTGTTCGACCTGAGTTTCTACAATAAAATAATGTCTGAGATGGTTGAAGAGTAAAACTCTTCATCCATTAACTCTTTTTACCTGATATGGATATAGGCCAGGGTCTCAGAAAACGAACTCTTGAATTAACATCTATAGCAACGGCTATAGTCATCTGGGAGATTGTTGCAAGGATTATTGACATAAAATATATCCTGCCCAGTTTCACCAGTGTTGTATCGGCTTTCATTGAACTTGTTCTGGAAGGTGAACTCTACCGCGATATCCTGACAAGTCTCAATTACTTTGTGATAGGTATCGGACTGGCCATACTGGTAGGCATGCCAATAGGCACGTTGATGGGATGGTTCAAAAGCATTGACAGGGCAGTAGACCCTATCATTGAGATGATAAGGCCCATCCCACCCCTGGCATGGATTACTTTTGCCATTATGTGGTTCGGGCTTACCCAATATGCGGCCGGATTCGTGATATTCATCGGGGCGGTATTCCCCATAATTATCAACACGTACACTGGGTTCAAGAATACACCCCGGGTGCTGGTGGAATCAGGAAAGGTATTGGGGTGCGTCAATAATATAGATATTATCTACAGGATTGCACTGCCTTTTGCCCTTCCTTCAATTGCCACTGGTATCAGGGTTGGTATGGGTGTGGGCTGGATGTGTGTGGTTGCCGCTGAACTTTTCGCGGTCAGTAAATACGGCCTTGGCTGGAAAATATGGTTCTGGAATGATTTGCATCACATGGATCTGGTACTTACGTACATGCTTGTCCTGGGAATGATTGCGCTGATCATCGACAGAGTCTTCAGGCATATTGTACAGGAATGGTGGCTTAAATGGCAGTCAGGCGTGGTTGTCTGACCGGGTGATTCAATGCTTTCAATAAAAAACATCAATAAGACATATCACTCTGAAGAGGGGGATGAAGTCCTGGCACTTTCAGATATTAACCTGGAAATGAAAGATAAGGAATTTGTTTGCTTTATCGGGCCGTCGGGATGCGGGAAGACCACAATGCTCAGGATTATAGCCGGACTTGAAAAACCGGACTCTGGCACGATTACCGTACACGGAGAACCTATAAAGGGACCCGGGCCTGACAGGGGCATGGTGTTCCAGGAATATTCGTTGTTCCCATGGAGAACGGTACTCAAGAACATCACCTTCAGCCTGGAAATGAAAAAAATCCCTAAAGGTCAACGTGAAGATATTGCCAGGCGGCACCTGGAACTTGTAGGGCTGTCAAAGTTCGCTGACAGTTATCCTCATGAACTGAGCGGGGGAATGAAACAGCGCGTGGCCATAGCCAGGGCGCTGGTCAATGATCCAAAAGTTTTGTTAATGGACGAACCCTTTGGTGCCGTGGATGCACAGACCCGGAACAGACTCCAGCAGGAACTATTGAAGATTTGGGAACGGGACAAAAAGACGTTATTATTCATTACCCATAGTGTGGATGAGGCGGTTTACCTGGCAGACAGGGTGGTAGTATTCACATCACGCCCGGGAAGGATTAAGGAGATATTCAAAATCGACCTGCCAAGGCCACGTGACAGAACCAGTGTTGATGCAAATACGTGCCGTGAAAGCTTATTATCTTCACTTGGTGCTGAGATAAATAATGCAATAGACTAATATAATTTTAAGGTAATATATTAAACCACTGTTATTTGAAAAATGGTGAAATTATGGAATTATCGGTTCAGCTAATAAATATCAAAGTAGGTAAACACAAAGTTGTATTGAATAATCTTGACGCAAAAGAACTGGGTGTGATGGCAGGTGACCGGGTAAAATTGAAAGATCACGGTTACATTACTGCTATTGTAGATACCACTGACGATATAATTCCCCAGGGTACTATCGGGGTATATCACGAGATAATGGAACACATCAATGACGCCCATACACTTGAGATCACACCAGCAACAAAACCCGCATCTGTGAGTACCATCAAACACATCATGGACGGTGGGAAATACACCAGGGAAGATATGTATGACCTGGTAAATGATATTGTAAAAGAAAATCTCAGCGACATTGAGATGACTGCATTTATCACAGCTTCCCACATGAACTGCCTGCCTGCAGAGCAGACTGAATGGCTGACCAGGGCAATGATAGATACGGGAGAGAAACTTGATTTCGATACCCACCCCATCATGGACAAGCACAGTATCGGTGGTGTGCCTGGGAACAAGATATCACTGCTCATTGTACCTATTGTTGCAGCGGCGGGACTGCTGATTCCAAAGAGCAGCAGCCGGGCCATAACAGGGGCAGGTGGCACGGCTGACCTGATGGAGATACTTGCGCCTGTTGCATTCAATGCTGACGAGATAAAATCAATGACTGAAAAGGTAGGCGGCGTTATTGTCTGGGGAGGTGCCACCAATATTGCTCCTGCTGATGATAAACTTATTAGAGTAGAATACCCGCTGTCGCTGGACCCAAGCTGCCAGTTGCTGGCAAGCATCATGGCAAAGAAAGGCGCCATGGGCGCGGACTGCGTGGTCATAGACATCCCGACCGGTTCAGGTACTAAGATACCTGACGTGGAACAGGGCAGGGCAATGGCCCGCGGCCTCATTGACCTGGGAGCAAGGTTGGGCATGCAGGTAGAGTGTGCCATGACCTACGGTGCCTCCCCTATAGGCAGGACCGTGGGCGGTGGGCTGGAAGTGGTAGAGGCCCTGAAGGTGCTTGAATCCATGGAGGGGCCCAACAGCCTTATCCAGAAAAGTGTTGGTCTTGCCGGACTGATGCTTGAAATGGGCGGGGCTGCAAGCAGGGGCGATGGCAGGGATATGGCTTATGAGATATTAAAATCAGGAAAGGCCCTGGAAAAAATGCGAGAGATCATTGAGATTCAAGGTGGCGATCCTGGGATAACTTCAAGCGATATATCTATAGGGGACAAGACCGCCCAGATATTTGCACAGTCTGATGGGTATATAGTTGAGTTCCATAACAAACGCATTGTAGAGATTGCAAGACTGGCAGGGGCGCCTAATGATAAAGGGGCTGGTGTATTGATACACAAGAAGAAGGGCGAGACCGTAAAGAAGGATGAACCTATACTGTCTATATATTCTGAAAAGGAATGGAAATTAACCAACGCCATTAACAGCGCCAAAAAGGATTCTGCCATAATTGTGGAAGGAATGTTGCTGGAAACCGTACGTGGACAAAGGGAACTGTAGATCAGGCTTCCAGGTATTCTTCCTTTTTCCTGGAATGCTGTTCGACCAGGTCTTTTTCCAGTTTGAATGAGTAAAAGAATACCATTGAGCCATCTGGTACATCATCCCAGAGACTGGCATCCACACAACCCTCTCCAAACTCCTCTACAAGACCTTCATAGGTGGCTGCCTCAATCTTATCGATGTTTATTGCTAAATCTTCTAGTTGCTTGGTTTGGTTGTTCTTTACCCGGTAAACACCTTTGTTGTAGAATTTTGAAGAAACAAAGGTACAGGTGCCGTTTTCTAGCACTTCGTCAATCCTGAAAGGATCCAGGTCTATA
This sequence comes from Methanosarcinales archaeon, assembly GCA_030614485.1. GTDB lineage: Archaea > Halobacteriota > Methanosarcinia > Methanosarcinales > Methanocomedenaceae > Methanocomedens_B. The sequence continues at coordinate 6,447 of JAUWTY010000041.1, forward strand.
TTATTCCCCACTCTTGATATGTCAAGCTTTTCTTGCACGTTGTCACCGCCAAAAAGATTAAACCTACTACTGCATAATTTCTATTGTAATATAGTCTATTTAAATCATACGTTTATGAGCACAAATAAGTTTAATATCCTTACCAGACATACTATTTATTAAAATTGATGTCTCTATTCGGGGTGAGATTTTATGAGTGAAAGAAAATATTTGATTGAATCCAAGCGCTACGAGGGTGAAGACGGCGAAATGACATTTGATAGCTGGATCACTTCAGCTAATGTCGTTGAAGTAAAACACGAGGAACAGTACATTGTGTTCTTCCCACTGGAAGGAGACTGTGCAGGTAAGAAACACTATATACCATTCTCAAATATTCATATCGTGCGCGAATTATAGTAGTTGAAATATGCTGGGTGACAAATTCACCCAGGTACCTCTAATTTAACAGACTCATTGGGTCTGGTATACCAGGGCAGCGCAGCCAGTGCACCTATAACACCGTTGCCGTCCAGCCATATCTGGATATGTTTTGACCTGGCCGTTTCCAGGGCATATTCTTTTGTGAGTATTCTTGTCCTGCATTCCCTGCTGTAATCTTCCAGAGGCGAAGCATCGAAATCGTCCAGTACTACCATACCTGTTTCAGTGGAAACACTGTATTGCTCAAGAGCCGATTTGATATCTTCGATCAGGGCTTTTTTAGATTTAGCGTTGAGGCATGCGAATTCCAGCACGGTTGATACACAGTTCTGGGTCTTTGCAGGGGCCGGGAAGAGCTGCACCAGGGCATGTGACAGGTATTTTGCCTCATCACGGTCCATTGCTGATGCAATGTTATGGGCCATGGACCATGTGGCACCTTCTTCTTTGTTGTCGGTATCGTCAATGCCCACCAGCACCCGTTCATACCTGGGCACTATGATGGTACCCTTTGCAGCCCTTCCTCCGCCCGACTCGGATATTTCTGAGCGCAGCACGCCCTGGCTTTTGGCACGGCACACGGTGGCACCCACGCCCCCACCGCCCAGGCCCGCATAGGTGATAGCAACTTCATTGCCTGATACTTCCACCGATTCTATACCGGCGGCAGCTACCGAAGCTTCAAGTTTGAGTGGTTCGGTCCCGGTCCGGGTGCGGTAGCGTATCATGTTGCCTACTGATATTACATCCTCTATCAGGGGACTGCTGGCATAGTGGTGCATTGTCCAGGCCGAACCGCCGTAGCAGTTTGATTGCTCTATGATGTCGACATATCTGTTCTCGCGGTCGCATACTGCATATATTCCGGCGTAGGTCACAGTATAAGGGTCATTGAGGTTCATCATTGTACCTTAGGATACGGGATTATTTAATTCTTTACTGGTTTTGAGTTCGCTAACCCGGGCTGGGCCGGGAATATTCAGCAGTATCTGGTCAGACATCTTCTACAAAGATCATCTTCACGACTTTTGTGAGAGGCCGACCCATGTGTTTATCGTTCTCACCTGCTGGTATGAATATTCCATTCCCCGCGTTGAACACAACCTCGTTCCCGTCAAAGTTTACTTCCAACCGGCCATCCAGAATATAGCCGATATGTCCTCTGGTACACCAGTCGGTTTCGGTGAACTCATCTGTAAACTCTACTAAACGTAATTGCCTGCCGTTGTGCTTATATGCTTTAGATCTAACACCTGCTGCCGGTATTTCCCACGGGAACGTAATCCCAAACACCGTATTTGTTATCCCTCTCGACCTACTTTTCGAGTAGGCGGCAAGATACATTTTTTGTTGCTCTTCCAATAAGGTTTATACGAACAATGATTAAACTGATTTTACCTAAAGTCAGTGTTAATAAAACAACTAATTTTTGGAACAGTGCCATTATTACCTATAAAACAACACCACACCGTATTCACTTTGCGGTCTATTCATCCATCGGTACATTACGAATTTGTAATTAATATCCTTTGTTGAGTACCAGTACCATGCCATCTTGGCACTGTCAAGCCGGTGGTATTTATCGCTTACCACCTGTTCCACATAATCTGCATCCTCATCATGTACAATTATAATTGGCGCATCCAGTACCGGGTCAGTTTCCAGGT
>JAUWTY010000039.1 GCA_030614485.1 Methanosarcinales archaeon
ATCGCCAATACCCAGGGCCGCCTGCCTGAACTGTTCGAAAATCTCAGGGCGCTCAGGGTTGCCGAAGTTCAGGCAATCCACCAGTGCCAGCGGGCGGGCACCAACAGTGGCAAGGTTCATGACATTCTCGATCACCGCACCAGCACCGCCGCTGTAAGGGTCAGCCTCAACGTGGGCCGGGTTACAGCCGCATGACAGGGCAAGTCCCTTTTTGTCATCTATAATCCGAAGTACACCGGCATCATGGCCCGGTTTTACCTGGGTGCGTACCTGCACTTCATGGTCATACTGGCGGTATACCCACTCTTTAGATGCGATGTTAGGTGTTGAGAGTAAACTGAGGACAGTTTGTTTCAGGTCTTCAGGTATTGGTGGTTTGCGGGTATCTGGCTGCCTCTGCACTGGCAGGGATTCAGCTTCAGAAGAGGGTGCACCACCACATAGGAATAATATGGGTATGTCCACCACAACTTCACCCTTGTACTCTACATGGTACCGGGTCTCTTGTGTGAACTCGCCAATCAGGTTGGCTTTCAGGTCGTACTTTTCTGCTATTGCCAGCACAGTATCCACATTCCCTGGTTCCACTTCCAGTACCATGCGCTCCTGTGACTCTGAAATCAGTATTTCATAAGGTGTGAGGGTATCGTCCCTTAGATGCACGTTATCAGCAATGATATGCATGCCCAATTCACCTTTGGCTGCCATCTCACTGCTGGCGCCTGCCAGTCCGGCTGCACCAAGGTCACGACATGCCAGTACCAGTCCCTTATCCACTGCTTCAAGAGTGGCCTCCATAACCAGTTTCTCTGTGAACGGGTCACCTATCTGTACACTATGCCGCTCTTCAGATTCAGATTCTTCGCTCAGGTCCTTGGATGCAAACGATGCACCGCCCATACCGTCCCGACCAGTTGAGGAACCCATAAGTATCACTTTATTTCCGGCTTTCTGGGCAGTGGCAGTTACCACTTTATCCTCGCGGGCCAGTCCTACACACACCACATTGACCAGGGGATTACCGCTGAAACTCTCATGGAAATATGCCTCTCCACTGACCACTGGCACACCTATACAGTTCCCATAACCGGCAATGCCCATGATCACGTGTTCAAACAGGTACCTGTTCTTCTCATTGTCCAGGGGCCCGAAATACAGGGGATCCATAAGGGCTATGGGTCGGGCGCCCATGGAAATTATGTCACGCACAATACCGCCAACACCCGTGGCTGCTCCATTATAAGGGTCCACATATGAAGGATGGTTGTGGCTCTCCATACCTATGGCCAGCACCCAGCCGTCCTCAAGGCGCACGATAGCAGCATCGTCACCGGGACCGATGATGACCCGCTCACCTGTGGTTGGAAAAGTCTTTAGTATGGATGCACTGGAGCGGTATGAACAGTGTTCACTCCAGAGGTTCAAAAAACATCCCTGTTCAACTTCTGTGGGTTCTCTTCCAAGCGTTTCTGTTATTATCTTTAAATCATTTTCCGGCAGCATATCATGATTTCCTTTAGTTTAAATTATCCTTTTTCTTGTGGACCAACTTCATCACATCGTGCTGGGTGACCACACCCACCACCCTACCTTGTTCCACCACCAGCACAGCATGACTCTGTTCAAGCAAATGGGAGATGGTGGTGACCACCGTATCTTTTGAAACCGTGGGAAATGAGCCAGACATAATCTCCTTTACCTGCATATTTGACAATTTTTCAGTATTTTTCTCTGTCATGGAATGCACAACCCTGTCAGAAGATATACTACCAACAGGTACTCCGTTCTCAATAACAGGCACCTGGGAAAAACCTTCCTTCTCCATGATATCCACAGCCTCTTCAACCGAAGAGTCCGGATGGGTATGTATCACTGGTGTGTGCATGAGGTCAACAGCCAGCACTCTCTCTTTTTGTGTGGCTTCAAAAGCACTGAATATCTTGTTCAAAGTGGATAACCTGGGGTCAACATCACCGGCTTCGATACGTGCTATCAGGGGCTGGCTCACACCTGCAAGTCTGGCCAGTTCGTTCTGGGTAAGATTGAGACTTGTCCTTTGTTTCTTAATATCTTCAGGTGTGGGGAGGACCATGGTTGATTTACCCTTTTTATTATACTGTAACTTGATTACTCAGAGTAATATCATCCTTTTGATATTAAATTTTTCTAAGTTTAATGGACGCAGGAATATTTCATTTTAACAACTGTGCTTATCCTGCGACATCCGTATGACCTCATACTTCTCCTCACCATACAGTATGATGGTCTTCTCAATCCCAATAAGTATCATCTGGATACTGTTTCCTTCATATTCCAGTTCAGCCACCCGGTCAAAGGTCTTCCGGGTCAGGTCCATCTCTGGAGATTCATCGCCAGATGCAACTCCCTGGTCGTGGGCCTCAAAAAAAGCCTCCCTTGAAAAGCCTACAATATTTTCAACATAATTGAACATGGTACCATAAAACGGTTTTACTTATCCTGACCCTCGTTCGCTTTGAACCCCTGGAATGCTTCATACATAAACCGGTCCAGTTTTTCCACCCGTTCAGGGTCCGATGATTCAATCTTACCATCAGTATCAACCACGGTAACAGTGATGCCGAACCTCTCGGCTGCCGCACTATCGGCTTCAGACAACAATCCGGCTGCAATCGCCTTATCTTCTTGGGTAAAGTAGTCCAGGTTCAAACCCATCAACTGCTCTAACCCTACTGCCTCCTGCAACTTGGGTGTGAAAGAATGTATCACTTCAACACGCCCATCAAGGTATCCCTTATATGTCTGGTACATAGAACGGTTCTGCCTGTACCCCACATATACCTCCAGTAACGTGACACCTATCATGGAATTTTCTTGTTTCCCTACCACCAGGTCACTGATGATCTTTTGTGTACCATCCTTTGAATGCAGTACCAGAAATCCGGATTCTTTATTTTCTTCGTTGGATATTTCCACGATCTTAAGGAGGCACTGTCCCAAAGTCATATCCTTAGTTGATATTAAACGGTCAAAATCCTCAATCGTCCTTGAGAACTGCCCTGCCTCGTATTTACCCACACCTTCACGGCCTATAATATCCAATACCTTTGCACCTTGGATACCCAACAGGTTGGATTTGATGCCGTATTGTTTCTCCTTTTGCAACAATTCTTCCAGCCGTGGGGAAGCGTCCAAATGTCGCTCCAGTCTCCGTCTCACCAGGGTATCCTCATCAGCAATCACCTCAAGATGCCTGGGCACTACACCAATAGGGGCTACCAACTGCTCCATATCAGTGTATAACTTTTCCTCACCCAGTTCCATCAGGTCAAATACCGATTCGATAATGTAATTGAGCTTATCCAGCATTGTCACATCAACATATACCGGCTCGTCCCCGTCAAAGATAGGAAGTTTGCGGCGTTCTACAATCTCCTGTTCCATCCTCTCCAGCAGGTCGCTCCGAATCATTACGACCGGCTGCGCTGCCCGTGCCCTGCCTTCATAGATGGCACCCACGTTCTCATCTGCCATCATGATGCTCAGGCTGGTCTTTCCGCCACCCTGGGGGCCTGTGAGATACAGGAAAGGATGCTCTGACAGTTCCTTTTTCAATATCTCAATTGATTCTTCCTTTGTATGTTTTGATGTGTCGAGTACTTCCACAGGAAGGACCTCCCAGAATTATTTATCAACAGTAGAATATTCCTGTTCTTAACAGTTACGAGTGTGTATATAAAAAGAAAGGCTGTGCCAGTTGGCACAGCACGATTTTCGGCATTTAGAAATCCATATCCATATCAGGCATTCCACCGGGTGGCATTCCACCGGGTGGCATTCCGCCTGGTGGCCCTTCAGATCTTGTGGATGCAATTACGTCATCTATCCTCAATATCATTGTCGCGGCTTCTGTTGCAGAGTTCAGTGCCTGGGTCTTGACCCTCAGGGGTTCGACCACACCTTCTCTCCACATATCCACCACATCACCACTAATTACGTTCAGACCTGCTGTCTTTACACCCTGCTCGTGCTGGCTGCGCAGTTCCACCAGTTTGTCGATGGGGTCCAGACCTGCATTCTCTGCCAGGGTACGGGGTACAATTTCCAGTGCTTCGGCAAAGGCATTGACAGCCAACTGTTCCCTGCCCTTGAGGGTGGCTGCATATTCCTTGAGGCGCAGGGCCAGTTCTACTTCTGGCGAGCCGCCACCGGCTAACAGTTCTCCGTCCTCGATTACCACTCCAACTACTCGTGTGGCATCCTCAAAAGCGGTCTCAACACTTTGCACCACATGCTCTGTACCACCGCGCAGTACCACAGATACCGCCTTTGGATTCTTGCATTTGGTAATGAAAGTGGTTGCTTCTCCACCCACTTTACGCTCTTCCACCAGCCCGGCAAAGCCCAGGTCTGATTCTAATATTTCTTTGATATTATTGACAATGGTACCGCTTGTAGCCCGTGCCATCTTTTCCATATCGCTCTTCAAAAAGCGGCGTATGGAAAATATACCGGCCTTGGCCAGGAAATGCTGTGCCATATCATCTATACCTTTCTGGCAGAACAACACGTTTGCACCACTGGCAACTATAAGGTTCACCTTGTCCCTGAGCATTTTTTCTTCCTGGTCCAGGAACAACTGTAACTGGTCAGGAGATGTGATATTAATCTCGGCATCGACTTCAGTCTTTGAGAGTTCGACCTGAGTGTTGAGCAGCAGTATCTTAGCATTCTCCACTTTCTTGGGCATGTTATCATGTACCCTGCCTTTATCCACTAACATGCCTTCGATGAGTTCCGAATCCTCGACACTGGCTCCAACTTTGGTTTCCAGTTTGATATCGTCACGGTCAACAGTCTTCTTGCCGTCAGTGACCTCTACCACGGAGCGAACCGCTGCCACTGAAAGTTGAGCAAGTTTATCTCTTGCGCCCTCTGCACCCTTGCCTGTGATAGCTGTACCGGCAATCTTTAACAACAATTCTTCTTCGTCCTCTGAAACCTTGCTGACCATGCCTGCAAGTATTTCTTTAGCTTTGTCAGAAGCCATCCGGTACCCGGCTGCGATAATTGTGGGATGAACATTCTGGTTAAGCAGATCTTCTGCTTTTTTCAGCAGTTCACCTGTTAGAATTGCGGCAGTGGTGGTTCCATCCCCTACTTCATCATCCTGGGTTTTGGCCACCTCTACCAGCATCTTAGCTGCCGGATGTTCAATATCCATTTCTTTCAATATCTGGGCACCATCGTTTGTAATGACGATATCGCCCATTGAGTCCACCAGCATCTTATCCATGCCCTTGGGACCAAGGGTTGTGCGCACCGCATTGGCCACTGCCCTTGCTGCCATGATATTACTGTTCTGTGCTTCCCTGCCCCGGGAGCGCTCTGTCCCTTCCCGCATAATGAATATTGGCTGTCCTCCTAATTGTCCTGCCATAATTATTGTTCCTCCTATTGGTAATGATTATTATTAATTAGAGTCGGTTTTACATGTTTGTACTTCTATATGAATATTGCGGGAGAACAAAAGGTAAAAATCTTTCCTTCGGTCGGATTGAATTGAGTACATAATACACTTTATGTACGGTCAAAAATGTTAACTAAATTGATGCCAATCACCTAAATCATGCATGAGATTCAGGTAATCGCACACTGTCTGTTAAACCCGTCTGTGCGGTTGAAAGGCTTAAAGCCACCAAAGCCCCCAAATCTCAGTGATAATATCATCCAGCTTCCATGTCCGGAGTTTATCTTTATGGGACCAAAACGCTGGGAAATAACTAAAGAACAGCTTGATATCCCCAACTACCGGCGGTTCTGCTGTCAGATATTCCAGCCGGCGGCTGACACCATCGAGATGCTCTATCACTCGGGACACCCTATTACTCTGGTAGGAGTACCGGGCAGTCCCTCATGCGGTGCCCAGACCACAAGTACAGGAATGGAAGGCGGACGACTGCATGAAGCGGAGCATACACATATTCAGGGCAGCGGCATATTCTTTGAAGAGATTATCCGGGAACTGGAAGAGAGAGGGATAAAATTTAATACTATGGAATAAAATATAATTCCTTGGATTTTTTTGAGGTATAGATGGCCGAATCGGTTTTAAAAACAGTTGTTATTTACACATTAGTTTTGGTAATAGCTCTGGCTCTTGCCACCGTGTTCATTTTCATACCTGCCTATGTCCACCATATTGAAGGCCATGTACCAGGCGGTTTTGATAGCCTGTACCTTTCAAAATATTCACCATACAACACCATTGTGGTGGAAGTAGACTACCAGCCAGGCATGGAACCGGATCCAAAAGCCATTGCTGCATTACAGGAAAAATTAGTGTTGTATTCCCAAAAGCACGTGGTGATGCACGTAAACCAGGAAATCGAGTACGATGAAGTTCCCATCCTAATTTCCGGTAATGACCTGTTTGATGTAACCAACACCTTGCAGCAGGCACACCGGGATTACAAGACAGGTTGGCTGGGGGGAAATATTACTCTATATATTATGTATCTGGATGCTGTGTGGCAGCCCGATAATTCAGAATATACCAGTAATATGCCGGCATACCAATATAGGACCAGTACCAGGGTGTATTCGGTGGGTGTGACGTATGCTGCTGATTCTATAATCATATTCAGGAATGCCCTTACCGAGGAAGATATGGAAACCACCATACTGCTACATGAACTGGGGCATGTATGGGGACTTGACCACTCCAACAAGCCAGATGATGTGATGAACTCGGAGTTCAATGTCTATAATAATGTACCACAAAACCATGAACCTGACCTTAACCGGTTCCCTACAAATTACTCTGCTGAGGATAAATTGAGACTTGCACGATTGCATGAAAGTCTCAATATCCTGCCTATCTTTTAAATCATGGATTGTTCAGGGGTGTCCCTGTCATTGAAAGGAATACCGGATTCAGGATACCATGACTCCAGGAAGGTCAGCATGTGGTACTTCATGAACACGGGTACGGGGACTGATACCAGCAGGGAGAACATAAACAGTAGTATAAATACCACCATTCCGAATGGGGCCATCACTAACCAGAACATGGTATCCTCAATACCCAATCCCGCTCCTGATGATAATAGAAGGTATAAGCCAAAGCCCAACAGGGAAATTATGCCAAATATTATAATGAACAGTATCAATGCGATTATTCCCACAATAATTCCTACCACTATCCTTAACACGAACCTTATCAGCCAATAAATTATTATCTGACCCCAGTCGGCTTTGAACCTGCCAAGCACAATCTTAAAAGCAGCAATGATGCCCATGCCCTGGTACATAGCCAGTGGTATTGACAGGTTAATGAATGACTCGATTATCCCACTTATAATGGCTAGTACGAACAGTACACCCAGGAAAATGAAAATGCCCCCGAAAAACATTCCAATATCTAAATTATCTATATTATCGAGCGAGTTCAGTATCGGTAAAATTACCGGCAGCATGGCACCTATAATCAGCATTAAAAATATGAGTCCAAGCACGAACCGGATTATAAACAAATTAAAACCCTGACGCAGGTATTTTCCGGAATATTCCCAGAATGATACCACGTCTGTCACAAGGGAATTCACAAATACAAATTCCATGACATTAGAGATGTAAGAAAAAAGCAGTATCAATCCTACGAAAAAGAATACACCCAGGAGGATGAACATTAAGTACTGGTGCATGAATTGGCTGACCATTTCGTCAACACCCTGGAAATCAGGTTCCCAGCCAAGGTCTTCACCACCGTATTGCTGAGCTGGATTGCTAAAGTTTGAGCCACCACCCCCGCCTCCTCCGCTACCGCCCAGCAGTAGGATGATAATTCCAAATTTTATCCATTTCCAGAAACTAAAAGGTTCGAATAGGGTGTTTTTGGTCCTTTGCAGTGCCCCATCCACTGCATCTATGCTGAACCAACTCATAATATGTAATAATTTTATGACTATTAATAGTTTACTTTTGCCTGTGAATGCAGAATATTGTAATGATAATATATGATTTACCATATCTGGTATCAAAATATTTATCGTTGAACACAACAATTATTTTTAAAGGTTGGGGAGTGATTCCTAATTTCTCAATAGGCTTAAAATAAAGGGGTTCGCTTAGATGAAAGTAACAATGACTTTTATTGCACCTGAAAAATTGAAACGTCTAAATGAAATACAGGATGTAAAATATGAATTTGAAAATCCAGATAAGTCAGTTCAGATAAAACAAAATCGAAAATAATCAATCGTTTAATGGTCTGGGCTGTTTCTCTTCTGGCAAGACCGGTAGGTTCATAGTATTTACCAGCAAGGGGGATTCTATCTCTTTTGCCCTTTCAACCAGAAGGGATTTTCCAATTTCAGTAAGCCCGAACAGGGGAATGGCAGTGCCAACCTGAATGAGCGGTTTTACCAGTTCTCTAATATTCCCTGAAGCGCAGCCGGTAACCACGTCTACTAATGCTAACAGTTCCCGGGCGTCCTTTTGACATATTCCAGTCAGGTGGGCTGCCATCAATATCGCCTCTGCCTCTACCTCATCTTCCATGTCCCGCACCCGGGATGCAGATGTAACATCTACTACAGAAACTGCAATCTTCTTGTGGCCCTGTCCGGCAGCTAACCAGAATCCGGCAGCCTGGTCCATATTGGCGGTTGCAGGGTCCAGTACCTGACCTCCCATCTGGTGTATGGAATCTATCACCTCTGGAATTGGCTCTGTCTCAACCAGACCCGAAATCTGGGCGCTCATACCCTGCACCAGGTCAGGATTTGACGTGACCACCGTACCTGCCCCGTCGCATAC
>JAUWTY010000140.1 GCA_030614485.1 Methanosarcinales archaeon
ATAAACCCTATTGCTATCGATTTGCTTAATCTTGCATGAATTTTCCCAAATCCAGCAAAGAGAACAATCTAGCTTGTTTTATATCCATCTCTTCAACCACCATCTCAACCTTCCCTCCCGATAGCAGCGCCAGGATGAGGAAAGCGGAGGTCAGGAGTTTGGTGATTGTGTGCATGGCATGGAAGACTGTGTCAAAAAGATTTAAGGGTTGCAATTATTTCTGGAATATGTTAAGGTTTAAACAATCCCGTTTTTGGAAATATATAAAAGAACTTAAACCCCCTATTTAATCTTGAAAATAACCACATCTTTTTATTGTAACAGATATAAAACAGGAACAGTATGAAAGCCGTAATCCTCGCCGCCGGAGAAGGGACGCGCATGCGTCCCCTTACCAGGCATTGTCCCAAAGTAATGCTTCCTATCGGGAACAAGCCCCTACTACAGCATGTCATAGAACGGGTAAAAGACGCTGGTGTGGACCACTTTATCCTGGTAATAGGATACCAGGGTGATACAATAATCGAACATTTTGGGGAAGGAGAACGGTTCGGTGTTAAAATTGATTATGTGATACAACAGGAACGGTTGGGTACTGCCCACGCCATCGGTACTGCCCGTTCTTTGATTGATGAGCGGTTCCTTGTGTTGAATGGCGATGTGATGGTCACAACAAGTCAGGTCAGGACCCTGCTTGAACGGGATGAAGTGGCGGTCATGGCTGTTCTGGAAGTGGACGATCCGTCACAATTCGGTGTACTTGAAGTGGACGGAGGGCTGGTTGTCAAACTACATGAAAAACCTGACAATCCCACCACCAATCTTGCCAATGCAGGTATCTATGTATTTGAACCCGAGGTTTTCGGCGGTATTGACAAAACGCCCCTATCAATACGAGACGAATACGAGATAACCAGGACCATCCAGGATATGATTGATAGCGGCATCCATGTGGGTTATCAGGTGCTGTCCGGCACATGGCAGGATGTAGGCAGGCCGTGGGATCTGCTGGATGCGAACATGGAATATCTTAAAACCATTAGCAATGATATCAAGGGCGAGATTGAGGATGATGTACACATCCACGGTCCTGTGATGATAGAAGCGGGTGCCAGGGTCCGCAGCGGTGCATATATTGAAGGACCGGCAATAATCGGACCTGATTGCGATATTGGACCTAATTGTTATATCAGGCCGTATACCAGCCTGGGCAGAGGTGTGCGTATCGGCAATGCCGTTGAGGTCAAAAACTCGATAATTATGGACCGGACACATGTAGGCCACCTGTCCTATGTAGGTGACAGTGTCATTGGCGCTGGTTGTAATTTCGGGGCCGGGACGAAAGTGGCGAACCTGCGGCATGATGGCGGCAATATCAAGATTGTGATAAATGGTAACAGGATTGATTCCGGGCGCAGGAAACTGGGGACCATCATGGGTGATAACGTGCATACCGGCATTAATTGCATGTTGAACGTGGGGTCGGTCATCGAGCCCGGCAGTAATATCCAGCCAGGTGAATTTGTAAGGGATTATTATCCCCATAAATAAAACTCGTTATAGTGAAAAACCAAACAATGTTGACTAATTAAATGATTAAATGTAAATTCCAACAAGTGATGTGCAATGAACCACAGAGAGCACAGAGTACACAGAGGAGAAATACTGATACAAGCTCTGTGTCTCTCTGTGCTCTCGGTGTACTCTGTGGTTAAATTATATTGTCTGAAAATCAAAGTGTTAAAAAATCAGTATCGATGATTTCTATTGAAGTCATCTATCGATAACTTCTGTCGAAGTTATCTATCAAATATTATGTTCTTGACTATAATAACAGGTGGATAAAAATTGAACGTTTCTGTAATAGGTTCTGGTTATGTAGGCACAGTAACAGCTGCATGTTTTGCTGAAATGGGCCACAATGTGGTGTGTATAGACATCGACCCTGAAAAGGTGGATATGATAAACAGGGGCGAGCCTCCAATATATGAAGATGGACTGGAAGATTTACTTGCAAAATATGCAGGTGAGACACTCCGGGCTACTGCAGATTATGATGATGCTGTGACAAATACTGACATATCGTTCATCTGCGTTGGCACGCCTTCGGATGATAAAGGTAATATCGACCTGTCTATTGTAAGGGCCGCCAGTGAAAGCCTTGGTGCAGCAATGGCTAAAAAGAACAGCTATCATGTAGTGGTGGTAAAAAGTACAGTAGTGCCCCAGACCACTGAAAATGTAGTTGTACCCATAATTGAAAAGACATCCGGCCAAACAGCAGGTGTGGATTTTGGTGCTGCCATGAATCCAGAGTTCCTGCGTGAAGGGAAGGCCGTTTATGATTTCATGCATCCTGATAAAATAGTAGTAGGTGCCATAGACAAACGCTCAGATGATGTTGTATCTGCATTGTATGCAGGTCTTGATTGTGAGATAACCCATGCAGATCCCAGCACAGCAGAGATGATAAAGTACGTGAACAATTCTTTCCTTGCTACCAAGATATCTTTTTCAAATGAGATCGGGAATATCTGCAAGAAACTGGGCATTGATACTTACCAGGTTATGGAAGCTGTGGGCAAGGATTTCAGGATATCACCCAATTTCCTGAACTCTGGTGCGGGTTTTGGGGGGTCGTGCTTCCCCAAGGACGTAAAGGCACTGATAGGAAAGGCTAAAGAACAGGGATATGAACCCATATTGCTTAATTCCGTGGTCAAAGTCAATGAAGTCCAACCTCTGTTAATGCTAGACCTGCTGGAGTCCAGGCTGGGCGACCTGAGCGGCCTGACCATTGCAGTGCTGGGCCTGGCATTTAAGAATGATACCGATGACATCAGGGAATCAAGGTCCATTCCTGTGATAAGGGCATTGCTGGATAAGGGCGCTGTTATTACTGCATATGACCCTATGGCTGCTGATAATATGCGGCTGCTTTTTGATAGTAGTAGCATCCGGTATTGCGATAGTGCGGCGCAGGCCCTGGAAAGTGCCCACGGTTGTCTTGTGATGACTGAGTGGGATGAGTTCAGGTCATTGTGCAGCGAGTTTGCAACAATGAAAAGACCGTTGGTAATTGATGGGCGCAACGTCATTTCCTGTAATGAGATTGAATATGTGGGTCTCTGCTGGTGAGTGAGTTGCTCATGACCTCAAAACGTTGCGACTATTTTGGTGAATCTGTCATCAGGGATATGACAAGGCTGGCAGTGAAGACCCTGGGGGCGAGGTAATAATTTTTGAACCGTTCTATGAGAATTACGGGCCTGATGCTGCAGTTTCCGGTGCAGTGCCCAGGTTCGTGCCTCTGGAAGGAGATGATTTTCTTACGGTGGGGGCACTGGCTCCATTGCAGCATGCCTGTGTTGCGGCTCTTAATCTGCCTCCTGCATATTATGAAAAAATGGTCGATATGTATGATAAAAAGCGGTATATGCTCTATAATGCACTTACCAACAGCGGATTTAAATATTAACTCCCTCAGGCATTAATTCAAAATGTTAACAAGGATGATCCCGATTTTGCTATCAAGGACCTTAAGGCATATTTCAGAGGTAGCAAATATGTCAATGAAACATTAAAATTGCTACCGCAAAAACCAGACCAAATTTTAATTCAGCAGATCTTTACACAAATAACGAAAATCGGAAGCATTAATGGTGGTTAGTACAGGTTAATTGGCGAAGGTATTGTAATATGGACAAGGTTGACAGTTCACAATTCCAGGGTTACCTGGTAGGTCAGGTAATTGCCGCCAGCGTAGGAGCCCTATTGCTTGCTCTTGAAGACTTTAGTGGATTCTATTACGGGAACTATTACCTGGGTATTGAGAC
>JAUWTY010000024.1 GCA_030614485.1 Methanosarcinales archaeon
CATTTTGATAAGATGATCTCGTAGGTCTTGATGTAATCGTCCACCATTCTCTCAACAGAGAAACGTTCTTTGGCAATTTACCTGCATCTCCTGCGGGAAATGCCAGGAATTTTATTCAATGCAATTACTGCTTCTTCGATACCAGTAACCAGAAATCCATTTTCTCCTTCCTGGATCAGCTCGGGCATTGAACCCTTTTTATTGGCAATGATTGGTGTGCCACAAGCCATTGATTCAACCACAGTAAGCCCGAAAGGCTCCTCAAAATGTATGGGATGCAGCAAGGCGACAGCATTTGATAATAACGAATTTCTTACATCATTGCTCACATGACCTTCATATGTTATCTGAACATTATCAATAAGGGGTTTTACCTCTGTTTCATAATAATGTTGGTCCTGGATGTACCCGGCCATACGAAGTTTCATACCTGCCGCTCTGGCGATTTCAATGGCTTCCCGAGCTCCCTTATCAGGATGGATGCGTCCCAGAAACAGAAGATAATCATCAGGTTTTTCATTGAAAGGAAATAAGTCAATATCAATGCCGTGATGCACTGTGGCCAAATAATCAAGGTGGGGAGATCGATCCGCATCACTGATGGAAACATAAAAAACTGTCCCGTTATATTTTTGGTAAACAGGGAGGATCTTTGTAGATGAAAATCCGTGTATGGTGGTTACCACAGGGGTCTGAACCAGTCCGCTATAGCTGAGTGGCAGGAAATCGTAATGATTGTGGATAATATCGAATTCATCAGCATGCTCAAATAATTCTGATATGTGAAGACATTCCCATACCTTGGGATCCAGTTCCTTATCCTCCTCATACGACCTTGCACAAACAGCATGAAGTTTCCCGGCTGTTTTAGAGTCTGCCGTTGCAAACAAAGTGACATCAAAACCCCGCTTCACCAGGCCTTCAGTAAGCAGTGATACGACCAGTTCCCATGGTCCATATTGCTTTGGCGGTGTACTCCAGGCAATAGGAGATAGCATGGCAATTTTCATGAGAAATCCCTCAAATCATTTCCGGCTTATATTCCGGGCACTGGAGGATATAATCCATTAAATCTGACAATTTTGCGGTTGCCAATGCGACATGGCTGTCTGCACCTCCGTAGTAAAGGCGAATTTCGTCGTTTTCCACTACCCATCCGCAGGGAAAAACCACGTTTTTTATATCTCCTTCCAGTTCATACCATTCTTTAGGTCCGAAAATCCATTCATTGGACCTGCGCAGTACCTTTGTGGGGTCTTCAGTATCTAACAGCGCCAGACCCAGTCGGTATATATCTCCGGATGCGGTTTCTTTGACACCATGATACAGTATCAACCAGCCTGCCGGCGTATAAAGGGGTGGAGTTGAAAGTCCGACCTTATGTGCGTCCCACCACCCACCTTTGCGGGCATGAATTAATATCTGGTGATCACTCCAGTGCATCATATCAGGAGAAAAAGACATCCAAATATGTGATCCGTCTTCAATTCCTTCTACTGTTCTATAACATGCTTCATCAGATTTGGCGGCTTTAATCTTTTTAATTTTATCAGTACTTGACTGTTCCATAGCTTCTAATATGAGATCCCCGATTATTTCATCGCGGGCATATTTCGAAATGCCACGATGGAGCATGACCCATTGTCCATTGAATCTCCTGGGAAATAGGGCAGCATCTTTATCATTCGGAGGCATCCCTGCCCCCAATCTTTTAAATGAACGAAAATCTTTTGTGGTGGCTATATTAACCTTAGGGCCATTTTGTGAATACGCAGTATAGACCACAAACCATTGTTGTTCTTCTTCTATATAGGTGATCCGAGGATCTTCAATCCCCCAGAACTCTTCGGGATAATTATCCGGATCAGGTTCAAAAGTGGGTTTTTCGTCGATCTCCCAATTATCCACCCCATTTAGGCTACGGGCAACAGTTAAATGGGATATCCCCCTATGATCCTCTGCTCGAACCAGTAATATTGTGTAATCTCCAATTTTTACTGCAGCGGGATTGAAAACCGAATTAACAGGATAAGGCCAGTCCCTGGCTGAAAATATTGGATTCTTTTTATAACGCTGAAATAATTCTTTATGATTAGCCATTTACTACCATACCTCCTACCCTATGAAGATTTCTTTTATTAACCAGACAGCCTGGTATATTGCTGGATATAAATATTAAACGTCTCTCGATTGGTGTATGGGATGTCTCTCTTCAATTGGGTTTTAGGTATATAAAGTTTGTTTAGTTGTTTATTTATTTAGTTCTCAGGGCCAATCATCAGCAGTAAGGATGGGATTTTTTCAGAGCGATGAAATATTTCATTCTTATTCAGCATTTCGAATACATATCTCATTATATACTCAAAACTCGGGGGGAATATTCACCTTTTCTCCGGTGGCTTTTGCCTTATTCGCAAGCTCATATGCATCATTGTACTGCCTGGCTATTACATGCCAGGAAACTACATTGTTTAAATAGCGGTCCAGGTTGCTGCTCATATTATGTCGAAGATCCTCATCACAGGCCAGGCGGATTACATTTTTCCTGAGCATTTCCCGGTTTGTGAACAGAAGTCCCCCATCACTTACCAGCGTCTGGGATGTCAAACCCTCCAGTGGAGCTGTAGTAATATAGGGTTTATTCAATGATATGACCCTGGCCAGTGTACCGGATTGTGTCTCATCAAGGGATGGCAGTACAATAAAATCGCAAATGGCCATAACTTTATAATATAGTTCTCCTCTGGGAATGAATTCATAATAATGTGCAAGTCCCTTTTTCTCAAGTATTTCTATCTCCTGCTTATATCTCTCATAATCGTGTTTATGGTTTTCATCCCTCATGGCCCCGGCAGCCAGCAGGTCCCATTCCTGGCCCGTGCGGTCATATATCTCCTGGACTATCTCTTCCCACATGTGGGTCAAAATATCCCAACGTTTGTTTGATTGTATCCAGCCTACCAAACCCACAATATGTTTACCTATGGAGGGGTATTTGTTAAGACCGATCTCTTCACGCAACTCTGGTATCTTCTCATTCATCCATTGCTTATCCGGCCTGGCGCCATGGGGAACTATCATTATGTTGGTGGGAGTTTTCCAGCCGCATCCTGAAAACGTCCAGTCCAATCTCCATTTTTGATAGTTGCATTTAAACAGCACAACATCTGAGCGTTCGCACATTTTATAAATAAAATTGGCTTCAAAATCATTTAGCCTACCATGGACCGTATGGGGTTCAACCACGATAGGATATTTGCCAATAGCGCCCAGCAGATCCAAAAATCCTTGGTTTCCGTCTCCTCTTCCTCTGGAATCATAATATTCATATAGCCCGTATTCATGTTCCAGATGCACTGCATAAGGGTCCAGTTCTTTCACCTTTTTATAAACAGGCTTCCACCAGTCATGTTTTGACATGTCAATAATGGGAAATACCCCTTCTCCCTCACCATCAGTATGGCTGATGACCAGGACATCCCTGTCAGGATTTGCTTCCTGGATGAATTCCCTGGCCTCTTCACAGAATGTTGCGATACCACACAATCTGGGAGGATAACTGGATATCATGACAATAGGATTTTTTTTACTCATTTCAAAACCTTCGGGTGTAAATAAATATGTGTAGATATATGTGTATGGATATATATGTCCATACATATATGTCTATATATATCTTAATGCCTAGAATTGAATCATTTGGTGATTCTAATTACTTAAGAGTATCTAAATTTCCTTATCTAATATTTGGAATGCTTTTTGAAATTTTCGGAAGTTTTTCGATACTCTCACTTTTATATCTGTACAAAGAAAGCAAAGCCAGAAGGAAACATATTGACGATTCTGCACCCTGATTCGCACTAACTCCCTGGGAGTCTAAACCGTCCGCTACAGCCCCTGTAGCAAAATCATATAAAGGGAGTCCTAAACGATTTCGGCCCAGGAACCATTCGAATGCATGGTAGGCCTGATGCAAGTATCGCTTCTCATCGGTGATGTCATATGCGGTAATATAAGCATTGGTAAGATAGCCTGCATCAATGGGTTGCTGACCAAATACAGCCTTCTCCTTGTTCATGTTATACCATCCTTCATTTCCCACCAGGTCAAAAAACGTGCCATACCACTGGATATCACTGAGAAATTCCAAAGTAGTGAGTCCAACTTCTTTATATCTCAAATCATGAGTGGCTTGAAATGCACACAATAGTGCTTCACATATTTTTGCATTTCCATACGTTACTATTGTTTCAAACCAATTCCAGCCTTCAGTCCGGGTTTCATCATATAATGCTACCAACTCATCAGATAACTTGATCAATATGCTTTTGATTTTGTCGGTATCATTATATTGCCTCTCTTCATATCGCTTCAGGGCCACACACAATCCACAAATGGTATATGCTTTTGCCCTGGGGGCATTGAGTTTTTCTAACATGGGTTCAGATTTTTCAATCATGCTATGAGCCAGGGCTCGCATTCCATCTGTAAGCCCCCAACGAACTACATGGCCCAGTCCAAATATTGCACGACCTAATGTATCCTCACTTCCCTGTTCATCTATAAAACTCCTATTATAATTCATAAAATTATGAAAATGACCGTTCTCGGTCTGGGCATGATGTAAAAAACTGAGATAAGTAGTCATTAACGGAAGGATATCTTGATTTGGTATTTGGTCATTGGTTAATACAGCCAGTCCTCGACCCACGTCATCTGTAGAATAACCATGATCGCGATCTGGAATCCCGAATTTTGCATGTTGAAAAATCCCGACATCATCAGAAAGTAAATACAAGTGGTTTAGTTTGATTTCAGGTAATGTGGTATGGAAAAAAGTAGGACTTTCCGGTCTCGTTTCAGCTATACTAATTTCCCAGGGCTCAAATACATCTTTGAAAAGTTTCAGATATTGTTGTCCTACTTCTTTCCAGATCATCTGCCTACCAAATTCATATGCTTTTTTACGCATCAGTTGGCATGTATCAGGATCGCTCATAAAAGAGAGTAATGACTGACTTAAGGTCTCGACATCCCCAAAATCTACCAATATCCCCCTGCCATCTGACAACATTTCCTGGGCATGCCAATATGGGGTTGAAATAATCGCCTTGCCCATGCCGATGGCATATGTTAAAGCCCCACTGACAATCTGTTCTCTGGAAAGATAAGGGGAAACATAAATATCACTGTCTATAATATATTCACAAAGCTCATCAAGGGTCACATATCTATTGTGGAAAATAACATTATTCCCCAGCCCCAGATCATGAACTTTGCGTTCAAGGGTTAGCCTGTATTTCTCCCCCTGCGATTTTATCACTTCAGGATGGGTTGCACCCAATACGATATATGTAATATTTGGATTTTTTTTCACAACAGGCACAAGGGCATCAAGTAGAAATTCAATACCTTTGCCAGGATTTAATAAACCAAAAGTGAGGATGACTATTCTCCCATCCAGATACCGTAGCTTCTTATTTCGATTGTCAGCAATGAAAGGAACATCCGGTACACCATGATAGATCAACTCTATCTTTTCCTCAGGAACTCCATAGACATCTTTCAATATTTCTTTGCTCATTTCAGTCATTACTACCAGCTTATAGGAATAATGGATCAGTTCTTCCATGGATCTCCGATAATCAGGGTTTGGTTCCCTTATTATCGTATGCAAGGTAGTGATGATGGGTTTTTTTACGCGACTCAAAAGAGAATTGAGATAGTCGCCGGCAAGTCCCCCAAAAAGTCCGAATTCATGCTGCAGACTGACAATGTCTGTATTGGAAAGGTTTATGAAATCAGCAGCACGTTGATAATCAGGAAGGTGGTTCCGCTGTATCTCAAAGGCTACCTCTTTTGGATAGTTATAACCCTCTGGGATATTATTCATTGCAATAACACGATGACTATCAGATTTGGACTCCGTGACAATGGTATTATATAGATCATTCGTAAATGTAGCGATTCCACATTTTCTTGGGACGTAACTTCCAATAAATATGGTATTCAATGATTTTTTCATTATTTTTACCACTCCGATTATAGTATTGTCATCATGTTAGATTACATTTTTCTAAGTAGTGACTTTAGATGAATCCTTGCCCTATGAGGTAAAGTAAATTATGTATACTCCCTTTATATTACGCCTGTATGCCTTATCATTTTTGTTACTACTTACATCAGCTAATATTCCGCAGGTATATTTTGAAAACAAATCATTTTTCGTAAATGTTGAATAATGGTAGTTGGTTGTGTTTTTTGATCATTTGTGTACAAATGATTCAGAATAATGTATGGGTGTATTCTGCCAAAAGCATCATTATCAGCAGTACCCGAATCTGAATTTGTGGGGGATGTAAGATCACATCTTTTCGGGACTATACATCTTTTTTTCCTATCAGATTACCTGATAATTATAATAACTTTAATAACGTTTATTGGTCTATTCCTTACAACCAGAAGGAGCCGTTATTTTGACAGAAACTAAAAAAAAGGAAAACACAATTGCAGACCTACTTCCATTTGTTTTTATGGGAGTGTTCCTGCTATTAGTCCAGTTAATCTCAATTATGCTGGCCCAGCCCATGATAGACGAGGGCATGCAGTTCACTGAAGACCCTGATAGCGTATGGAATTCGATTTATTACATAGGACTTATACTGGGATTCACCCTGGTCATACTCTATGCTTTCAAGAAAAATATCAAATGGTTAATCCATGGTTTCATCCTCTTCTCAATAGGTGCTACCCTCTATTATGTATTCCTTGCAATCTTTGCCATATTCATGAATGAAAGTGCCAGTATAATACTTTCGCTGGTATTATCAGTAGCACTTACCGTACTGCTCTACCGGTTCCCTGAATGGTATGTCATCAACATCATCGGCATCCTTATCGGTGCTGGGGTGGCGGCCATTATCGGAATATCTTTTGGCGTAATGCCTACACTGATACTGCTGGTACTGCTGGCAGTATATGATGCAATATCGGTATACCAGACCAAACACATGCTCGCCCTGGCCGAAGGCGTGATGGATATGAAAGTACCCATACTGTTCGTCATACCAAACCATCTGAACTTCTCATTCCGAGAATACAAATATGATAAAGATGCTAAACGTGAGGCTTTCTTTATGGGGTTGGGAGATGCGGTTATGCCCACCATACTGGTAGTATCGGCCAACGTGTTCATTACCCAGGCGGATTACTTAAACATGCTTATATTCGAGCTACCTGGGATAGGTATAATAAATTCACCGGCCCTTGGTGCGGCTGTGGGTACTATTGTAGGCTTTGCGGCACTGATGGTGGTGGTGGCAAAAGGTAAACCACAGGCAGGACTACCTTTCCTGAACACAGGAGCCATATTGGGATATGTTCTGGGTTGCCTATGGAGCGACGTACCTATACTACCCTTATAATCGAAGGATATTTCACACATAGAATATCGTAAAAATATCATTCTTCAAAACCAACTGATGAAAGAGGCTGTATCCTGATGCGAATTGGAGTATATACCTGCCACTGCGGCAGCAATATAGCGGGCCAATTGAATGTGGAATCGGTACGTGAATTTGCCGGTACCCTACCCGACGTTGTCGTGTCAAAGGATATTACTTATGCATGCGGGGACCAGGGGCAGGATGAGATTAAGAAGGACATCCAGGAACTCAATCTTGACCGCATCGTGGTTGCTGCCTGCTCACCCCGATTGCACGAGGTGACCTTCAGGCGGGCGGCCGAAGCTGCCGGACTGAATCCCTACATGGTAGAGATTGTGAATATACGTGAGCAATGCAGCTGGGTACACAGGGATGCCTATCATTACGCCACCCAAAAAGCCAAGGACCTGGTGGCTATGGGTGTGGCCAGGGTGCGGCTGTTAAGTCCACTTACGGTCGAGACTGTTCCAGCCATCAGGGATGTACTGGTAATCGGCGGCGGAGTTACAGGTGTCCAGGCGGCACTCAACATGGCTGATAGCGGTATAAAAGTCCATATTGTCGAGCGCGAGCCTATGCTGGGCGGATGGATGGCACGGCTCAACGAAGTGTTCCCTACAAACGACTGCTCCATGTGCGTGCTGGCTCCCAAGCTTACCGAGGCCACTGACCATCCAAACATAACCGTACATACTTATTCTGAGATAAAAAAAATAACAGGCCATATCGGGGATTTCCACATCACTGTGCAGCATAAACCCAGATACGTTGATGAATCAAAGTGCAAGGGGTGTATCGAACTATGCGCTACTGTGTGCCCCATAGAAGTGCCCCAGGAAATTGATGGGGGGTTGAGCCTGCGTAAGGCCATCTACCTGCCCCACTCCCAGGCTGTGCCCCTTGTGGCCGTGGTTGACCCTGAACACTGTGTGGGGTGTAAATTATGCGAGAAAGCATGTGAACCAGAGGCAGTGGATTTTGACCAGAAGGAAGAAGATGTTGAGTTCCATGTGGGCGCCATTATCGTGGCTACCGGATACCGTCCATTTGATGCATCAAGGAAGCCCGAATATGGTTATGGTATTGTCCGCAACGTTATCACCAGTATGGAACTTGAGCAGATGGTGAATGCTTCGGGTCCCACCAACGGTATGGTAGTCCGTCCTTCGGACGGACACAAGGCAAAAAGGGTAGCATTTATTCAATGTGTGGGCAGCAGGGATGAGACCGTGGGCAACCCGTATTGTTCCAGGGTGTGCTGCATGGCTGCCATAAAGAACGCCGGGGTTATCAGGGACAGGGACCCGGAGACAAAGGTCAGTGTACATTATATTGACATCAGGGCCGGCGGCGAGAACTACGAGGAATATTATATCAGGAACCAGGAAAAGGGTGTAGAATTCATCAGGGGCCGTGTGGCATCGGTGAAAGATGTAGACGGCGAGGCTGTCATCACCTATGAAGATACCATGACCGGGGAGATTGTGGATGAGACTGTGGATTTGGTAGTGCTCTCTGTTGGCCTTGAGCCAAACCTTCATGCTGGTGAAATTGTTAATACCTTGAACCTGAGCCGGCGCCCGGACAGGTTCATCCAGGCGGCCCACCCCAAGATGCGCCCGGTGGATACTCATACCAGGGGCGTTTTCGTGGCTGGCTGTGCTTCAGGACCAAAGGAGATACAGGTGTCCATTGCACAGGGTATTGCCGCATCGGCCAGGGCCATGAGTATATTGAGCAGTGGCAGTATCCCCAAAGATGTGATGGGAGTTGAGGTCATTGATGAACTGTGTATCGGCTGCGGGCTCTGTGAGGAGGTATGCCCTTATAACAGGATAACCGTGGTGGACGGCAAGGCCGTGGTGGACGAATTAACCTGCGGCGGATGCGGTGTCTGCGCAGCTGCCTGTCCCAGGGGTGTTCTGCAGCCCAGGCATTTCACTGACGATCAGATTCTGGCTCCGGTACGGGCAGCGACGCAGGACATTAAAGAGACTCCGTTTATTGTCGCTTTTTTGTGCAACTGGTGCAGTTATGCAGCAGCTGACCTGGCAGGGTCACTGGGTGCAGGCTACCCCACCAATGTGAGGAACATCCGTGTGATGTGTGCGGGCAGGGTGAACCCGTCATTTGTACTGGAGGCTTTGAAGGGCGGTGCGGACGGTGTGCTGGTGGCAGGGTGTCGGTTTGGCGAATGCCATTATCAGGACGGGAATGTTAAGGCCCAGCAGCGGATGGATATCCTGAAAGGTATGCTGGCTGATATGGGGATTGAGCCCGGGCGTGTGAGGACTACCTGGATTGCGGCCAGTGAAGGTGGAAAGTTTGCACGGGAGATTAGCGAATTTGTGGATGAACTGGTTGAGATGGGGGCTATCGGGAGTGAGCTCGATGAATGAAAGTGATATTATAGACAATCCAGCTTCCTTTCTATATGGTCAGATTCGGCAGGTTCTGCTTGAGGCGCAAAGTGGTGTGTCCCGTGCAGTCAATACGGCAATGGTGCATGCTTATTTTGAGATTGGCCGTTTGATTGTTGAGGATGAACAGCACGGTGAGGTCCGCGCTGAATATGGAAAAGAAACATTAGCACAACTCTCTAAACGATTGGCTGCTGAGTTTGGCAGGGGTTTTTCGCGCCAGAATTTACAAAATATG
>JAUWTY010000027.1 GCA_030614485.1 Methanosarcinales archaeon
GAGTCAACTTCAAGTTTGTAGTCAGATACATATCTTGAATTGATGTCAGTGAACATTTTTTCAGAGGTTTCTATATCCTGCAGTTTCGCAGCGCCCAATTCAGGCAGCATTAACTCTGCCGGGTCAAGCACCTGGATGACAATGAGGTCATGGTGGCCCAGACGGTATAAGGCCTGCCTGATCTCATCAAGTGGCATGAGAAGGTCTGAAATGATTATCACTCTTGACTTTGAGTGCATCGTCTTGCTGTACTGCTCCATTGCCCTGCCAAAATCCGTAGTACCATGCGGCACAGTGGAGTTTAGCAGGTCTATATTATGCATCAGGTTACCCTTTCCCCTGTCTGGTTTCGATATATCGATACTGTCACTGAATGTAGATATAGCGAACTTTTCATTCTCCCGCATGACAAGGTAAGCGAAACCCACAGCCAGCATACCTGCATAGTCGAATTTCTTAAGTCCCTCATCCGGATAGTCCATACTTCCGCTAACATCCGTCAGTATGTGGGTTATCAGGTCCTTGTATTCTTCGAACTGCCTGATATACAGTTTTTCTGTACGTGCATACACCTTCCAGTCAATAGACCTGAAATCATCTCCCTTTTCATATTCACGGAAACCATAGGCATCGGTACCTCGACCTACTTTTGTGGAACGGCGGGCTCCTGTGTATTGGCCAGATATCCTCTTACGTGCTGCAAAAGTGAATCTGTCAAGTTCACGGAGGTATTCGGTAGAGATCATGTTGAGATGGTAGAATTAACCTCTATCTATGAGAGATGCTTGGCGTGTTTGAGTATCTTGTCAATTACATGGTCATGGGTAACCCCTTTGCGCTGGGACTCGAAATTCAGCATTATCCGGTGTCGCAGTACAGGGTATGCCAATTCATGTACATCCTCTTCGCTGACAAAGTTGCGCCCGTCGAGCAGTGCCCTTGCTTTGGCTGCAAGGATAAGCCCGATGCTGGCCCTGGGGGATGCCCCGTATTCAATAAACTCTTTATCTTCACGCGTGCGTTCCACAATTTTGATAACCCGACTTTTCAGTTCATCTGAAATTGGCACATCACGCACAAGGCCCTGCAGTTTCAGGAGTGTATCATGTGTCATGACCTCGTGTATGCTGAGTTTTAAATTAACAGTGTACCTGTCCACTATTTGCATTTCCTCTTCATAGGATGGGTAGTCAAGATTGATCTTTAGCAGGAACCTGTCAAGCTGGGCTTCGGGCAGGGGGAATGTCCCTTCCATCTCGATAGGGTTCTGGGTGGCCAGTACCATGAACGGCCTATCAAGTGCATAGGTATTGTTACCAACAGTGACCTGCTTTTCCTGCATGGCTTCCAGCAGTGCGCTCTGGGTTTTCGGAGATGCCCTGTTTATCTCATCTGCCAGTACAATATTCGCAAACACCGGCCCTGGTTCAAACCTGAACTCTTTTCCCCTGCCTGTTTCTTCTATCACATATGTACCGATAATGTCAGAGGGCATCAGGTCAGGTGTGCATTGTATCCTGTTGAACTTGAGTCCAAGTATCTGGGAGAGGGTATTTACAGTGAGTGTCTTGCCCAGTCCCGGATTGCTCTCGATAAGGGCATGGCTGTCGCACAGGATAGCTATCAATATATGAGTTATTGTTTCCTTCTGTCCAACCACGATTTTTCCCATCTCATCAAAGATGGATTTGAATGTCTCGCCAGAGTGCCGGTATGCATCTGAAAGGTTTTGGCTGTCTTTAATCATTTAATCCCTCATTTTGTCGTATTTGTTTTTCAACTGCCGTAATTACTAAAAAGTTTGCTGTGAAGTACAGCATATTCCATTATCAGGTCCCTATCCTGCGCTGACATCTGCTGGATGGCCCTGTAACTCTCATCGGCTGCAGTAGACGCTACCACATCCACAGGATATGTCTGGGACGGCACGAACTGGAGTTCTTCATCCTCACCTGCATGCCGTATGGTCACTGCCGTACCCAGTCCAGGGATTATGACAAGTTCCACATTTTCACCTTCGATGCTGGCCACTGATGTTTCTCCGAAAATCTCATCGTCCGGCCCTCCATCCTGTGACTTTACAGGGTCTGTTAGGGTTTCAGGTATTTCGGTACCAAGTTCTTCTATTATACGGGTAATATCCTCAGGAGTGAAATCTGATTGGATATCAGAGGCAGTGAGTCCTATCAGGGCTGCTACCAGCACAACAGATACCAACAGTCTGCCTGCCAGATACCTGCGGTCCAGGAAAGAACCCACGTCCACCTCCCCAAGCCTGGTCGTAACCTGTGCAACAAGATCGGTGGCCACTACATTATCTTCATCCCTGCAATCCCATGCGGTCCGGAGCCTTTCCCTCAACCATTCATACCTGGACTCGACCATCTCTATGGTATCAATACTGCTCTTTGTAAGGTACAGTATTGAAACCAACACAGATGATGCCAGGACTGATACCCCTAACACGATAATACGGTCAAGTGATACAGTATCTAATACATAGTATTCCATGTATCCTGAGAATAATGTTATTACGTTCAGGTAGTACGAGATAATATACAATATCAGGAAGAACAGGATGAAATCTGCCAGTTTATAGTACAGCCTGTGTCTGTTAAATTGTCTTGAAATGTATTCAATATTGTCGTACATAGGGTCCACAAATGTTATTGATGTTGTATGGTAGGTGTTATATATTATATCTGTAAATAACATCATAAATGTTTACCTGTAAGTGCGAGTGTAATTGGAGTAATAAAGGCCAGTTTTTTGAAATGCATTTAGGAAAATAACAATCATGATAACAATCATGATGACACTCATAATTTGTGCTTATATGATATGCCGATAATTTGTTAAAAGGGAAAATTATTTAAGTATCTGAGAATATTGTTAATCAACTAACATTAGTATATATTACTAATTTTATTAATATATTGATGTATTATATTAATATAATCTATGGAGGAATATAACATGAAGATTCGCGTAGTAAGTTCAAAAGACGAAATAAGTTCACTTGGCAATTCAGAAGAGATAGTTCACCTGGCATTCAGGCCTTCCAATAAGGACATTTTTGTATTGGTACAAACATGTTCCAATCTTAAGGCCATACACATCCCCAGTTCATACAAAAAGACCATCTCAAAGTCCACTCAGATGTTCCTGGAAATGCAGAACATCGGACTCCTTGAAGGTGATGTATGGGGTCACAGGAAAGATATCAACGAATATTATGAGATCAAACCCCAGATATTTGACAGGATCGAGGATCTTAAGACCGAAGGCCAGAACGATGAACAGATACTTAGTCGCATGGGCATGGAAACAAGGCTCAGCAAAGATCTGCTCAAGTTCTTAATTTAAGGGCACAATAAATAATAATCTTAAAGACAGTCCGGTATTTACTACCGGATTTGTCTGAATCATTTTTTTATTTAACCAGGTAAGAGCCGTAGGCATTATCTTCCAGTTCCATTACTTTTTCCCAGAGCGGATAGCAATGGCATTCTACATCTGAAAGTATAGCCAAATCCTGACTCAACGAGAAATCCCGCAAAACCTGGGCTACTTCCTTGTCACACTCTCCGCAGTTGTGAGGTCCCCGTTTTGAGCCTGCAGCCACCGGGTCAGACATGAATGTAACATGAGGGTACATTTCTTTTCCTCTCCTGAGGATGGATACAGCGCTCCAGAGCCAGGGTGGCCGGTAGTCTTTGCGGTTGTGGAGTTCTTCAACAAGTGTCCCGTTTTGGACATTGCAGAGGTTCAGGGAGATGGTGGAAGAATAGGGCACGGTATCGGATATTGATGAGATCATATCATCTACTGCCATGCTCTCTGACAGGAACGGAGGTTTCAATAACAGGTACGTTTTGGTAGTTACTCCCATATCGGCCGCGGTTTGCGATGCCCTGACAAATTCAGAAAAAGTAAACCCTTTATTGATGCAGTCTTTTCGTATAGTATCATTACTGGTTTCAAGTCCCATTGCAATCTCAAAAGATATTTCGTACCTGTCAAGCACATCGAGGGTATCGCGAAGTATTTTTTCATTTACAAATTCGGGCCGTGTCTCTGCCATCACTTTTTTTACAGACCCCATTTCACCAATGGTCTCAAGTATCCGTCTCCTTGCTGAAGATGTTACTTCACCCTCATCAAAGAAACTGCCAGATGTGAATATCTTGATCATTGACGTTTGTGGAGTACTTTTACCAATGGCGCGGTCTAACTGGGTCAGCAGGTTGTCATCTGAAGGGGTTGAGTCTGCACTGTCATTGACGAATCCACACATTGTACACCCTTCTTCCATCCCCCGGTAACATCCTGTGGTACAAAAAATAATGGTCAGAGTTTCAACAGGTTTACCATCAAGCAGGTCGTGTCCGGTCCAAACGGCTGTTGGCATATCAACAGGGCGTGCCTTTTTTCTATTGTGTGGATCTTTAGTGTGGGGCATTTTAGGTGTGTTAGGTTTTTAGGGTACTAAGTATTTAGGGATATTAGGTATAATAGATTGAAAGGTATAACTGAAAAGTTTTGCGGGTCGCATTACTAAATTTCTGTACCACAATTGGGACAGAGTTTCCATGCTGATTCCAATTTATTACCGCACTTAGAACAATGGTCGTGAGTCAATTTGTTTCCACATTTGGGACAGAGTTTCCATTCCGAGTCAACACCTTTCCCACATCCTGGACATGTCCATTTATCAGGTGTTGTTTTATCATTAGTTTTCAGGAATGGTTCTAAAATGTTAAGTGCCAGCCTGGATTCATTAGCAACTGATTCATCAATACCTTGCGAAGTCTTTAGTAATAGTTTTTCCACAGTTTTTTTCAGGACATCATAATGATTGTCTTGCATCCATTTCAGTAGTTCTTTGTTATCTTTTGATATTCCGTAGATATTTCTGATAGCCCTATATTGTAGCATTAAATTAGTATCGTCAATTTTATTGCAGGACCGTTCGAACGACACCATTTTATTGATCATATTTTGGTCATATTGTTGCGTTTTTCCACTGTGCATTAGTTGATCCACCAGTTTCTCTTTATCATTTATTTCGAATCGGTCTTTCAGAAAATCGATAAAATCCCTTATATCGTCTGTAGTAGGATTGATAAAGTTTTTCAGAAAAATATCAATTTCTTTTTGCATTCCCGGTTCAAGGGAGATAGGATTTTGCTTTTCAATCTCTTTAAGTTTCTCATCTGCAGTTTTTAGTTCAGCAGAGATGTCGGCAAGTTTCAGGTATTTATTCTTTGCACGATTAAAGGTAAAATTCAGCATTTCGACTTCTCGCATGTCAAGATGTGAATATTTCTTGAATCTTTCTTCGAGTTTGTCAAGTTGTTTTTTGTGCTTTTTTTGCTGGCTGATAATGGTATGTATATTTTGCTTGAGTTCTGACTCATCCAGTTCAATACCCATACTTATCAGCATTCCTAAAAGTTTTGTAATATCCTTATCTGTAGGCTCTTCAAGACTCTGTATGAAAATATTGATTTCGTTTTCTCTCACTCTACTTACAAAGCTTTTTCTATAGGTGTCTGCCATTTCAATTAATTCTGAAGCTTCACTTTCATCCAAAGCCAGAATATCCAGTGCTTTTTGGTCTTTTACAAGCATTGTACCATATTCATTTATTATTCGAATTCGATTGTTGCGGGAGGTTTTGGTGTGATATCATACAATACCCTGGCCACTCCGGGGATTTCACCTGTTATGCGACCTTCTATTTTCCTGAGTGTATCCCACGGAAGTTCAATTGGTCCGGCAGTCATTCCGTCCCTGGACTCTACGGCCCTCACTGCAATGATCCAGCCATGTATCCGCTGGTCGCCTTTAACTCCAGTTCCTTTTCCAAGTAAAGCGGCAAAGGTTTGCCAGGGTTTGAACTGTTCCAGCAGTTCCTCTTCAACAATGGCATTTGCTTCCCTGACTGCATCCACTTTTTCTGGTGTGACTTCACCGATTATCCTTACTGACAGGCCCGGTCCCGGAAACGGCATCCGTTCTGATATCTCTTCAGGCAGTCCAATTGCATGTGCTACTTCCCTGACTTCATCTTTATACAGGTCAGATATGGGTTCAATGATATCGTCAAAGTCTATTACCGAGGGCAGCCCACCTACATTATGGTGTGATTTAATGCCACCTTCCGATTCTATTCTGTCGGGATAGATGGTGCCCTGGATAAGGTATCGTGCATTGAGCTCTTTGGCACTCTCTTCAAATACCCTGATAAAAGTTTCACCTATGGCTTTGCGTTTCTCTTCAGGGTCTGTAAGCCCTTTCAAGGCACTCAGAAACTTATCTCCTGCATGAATGGTCTGCAGGTTCATGTATCCGAAAACTTCCTGGATACGCTTTGTTTCTCCTTTTCGCATCAGGCCGGTGTCAATGTAAATTGGTGTTAGTAAATCTCCAATAGCCCTGTTAGCAAGAACTGCACATACTGAACTGTCCACTCCTCCAGAAAGTGCGATAATGGCAGGTCCTTTAATTGAATCTTTTAATTTTTGTATTGTTTTTTCTACGTAAGGTTGGACCTTTACCATCGATGTTATCCCCCAGACGGGTGTCTTTTTTAATATACATTAATACATTATTACAGTATTGATTAATATAATTATTTTTTGGCCGAATAACGATAAGCTATAATGATATAATATATGCTTTCTTGTATATATATATTAACTTAAGGCTGTGGGACAAAAATAAAACCCAGGATAAACAGATAACCCAAATTGAAACCCAAGTTTCAAGAAATGCGTCCTTGATGGTATGAACCTGATTGAATGGCTCGATCATATCCCACACTTTTTCAATTGACCTTAAAAGAGGCATTTTCATGTAGATGCTCTGTACCGGGTCAACATCGCTTTCTCCAAACCTGAAATAGATTATCTTATTTTGTGGCAAGTGCCTTTTCGATGCCTGGTATCCTCTCCACCAGCGCCCTCTTTGAAACAATCATCTCCCCATACTTATACAAAAAATACGCACGTATATAGTGAGCCTCAGACGCTCCAGCATCCGAGCGGGCAGCCCCAAGGTCTCCATTTTCAATGCTTCTCATCAGATATGAGCGACGGATGTCCCCGTAGCGCAAATAATCCCAGTAAGCATCATCCCTCAAAGAAATACTGCCGCCATCCAGTTGTTCCTTAATGATTTTCATCAACCCCGTATCATAAAGGATAAGCGCTTCCGTCAGGGGATTGACTCCTTCTCTGGGCGCTCCCATTTCAAGACTGGTCAGGAATCTATCCCTGGTCACGAGCGCACACGAAACATCCTTAAACTTTCCATATCCCCTCTGTTCATTAAAACGCCCTGTCCTACCGAGCTTTCCCAACTGTTCGGTGGTGGGATACTCATTAACAACTGTCATTATGTCAATATCACTTTGCTCTGTGTCTTCTCCACGAACCACAGAGCCAAATAAAAATACCGAAATCAAATTATCCCCCAAGACTGTTTCTACTAATGTTGAATACTGCTTTGCCAGGCTTATTTTAAGAGTATTCATCATAAATCATCTCTGCAAGATTCATATTTAACTCTCCATATTTTTCATCCCACACAAAACTATTTAACTCCACATCATCATCCTAATAATGTGATATAATTTGATAACCGCAGATGGGATATTCAAAAACTATGGCAAGACACAGGCACTCAATAACGCCAGTCTGCACGTAGAAGAAGGCACCATACACGGCCTCATTGGTCCAAACGGCTCAGGCAAGAGCACCACCATCAAAATACTTTCCACCCTTGTCAGGCCCAACCGGGGAGAGGTAAGCATAGGCGGTGTACCCCTGAAAAAAGGGAGTGCCATACGCCAGCAGATAGGAGTGGTCCCGGAAACCCCGAGGCTCCATGAATACCTCACAGCCCACGAAGAGATCATGTCGTATGCAAGACTCTCCGGACTGGGCAGGGCACGGGCAAGAGACCGGGTGAATGCAGTTATAAAACAACTGGATCTCGCAATGGTACAGAACCAGAAAATATCCCGTTTCTCCACAGGCATGAAAAAACGCGTGGCACTTGCCCTGGCAATGGTAGCAAACCCACCGGTGCTGCTGCTGGATGAACCCATGTCAGGACTTGACCCTGTGGTGCGGCGGCAGTTCAAGGACACTATCCTGGGGCTGGAAGGCAAGACCGTGCTGGTATCGGACCATGACCTGTACACGGTAGATGAACTATGTACCAGTGTCACCATCCTTCAACAAGGTCGAACGCTCATCGAGGATAACATCGATTCACTCAGGGAAAAAGTGGGTAAGGTCAGTGTGGAGATAAAACCTCAGGACCCGGCACAGATATCTAACCTGGCAGCTGAACTTCAACAGATGAGTCGGGTTACTTCGGCTGAAGTGGAAAAAGACCGGGTAGTGGCCAGCGTGAACGACTCCGAAAAAGACATTCCAGAGGTTATACGCATGGCAGCCATATTCACCGAGATCGTGGAGGCAAGACCCAGCAAAATATCACTGGAAGAGATATTCATCAAACTTTCATCAGGTGGCGATAGAACGTGAGTGGTCTACTTAGCATGTTGTTCGGATATATGTATCTCACCTGGCTGGAATTCAGGTATCTAGTATCCCGCCGTACCCGTGCTTCATACATTATATTCATACTTATCTTCGGAATGTCATTGTACGGCATATCCATTCAGGACTATAGCGCTCAAGGTATGGAGACTACAGAGATATTAGGTGAACTGGAAATTGGGGATGCACCACTAATCGATATGTTAATTTTCATATTTATATTCGGGATGAGCACATTTGCTTCAGCAACAGGGGGCGAAGCTCCTGCTATTGTCATACCGGCACAACTGGGAGTAACCCTTATCATCATTGTCTCAATTTTTCTTGGCATCAACATGGTATCACGACTGGGAGCAAAGAATGCCGCATCCACTATATCCCGGGAAAAAGAGAGTAGAACGCTCTATCTTTATGCAAGTACAACAAACACCAGACCTGCCATATATCTTGCAAAATTGAAGGCAGCCTATTTGACCACCCTGCCCATGATAGCAATAATGTTCCTGGGCGTGTACTGGATATGGACTTCATACTTCGGGAGCCCTGATATGGTAACCATGCAATCAACATTCCAGAGCTTATTGTTCAATATGGTAATAATGACCCTGTGCACCACCATCCTGTTCACCTCGCTGGGCAGTCTGGTCTCGACCTTAAAGCGTGAGGAGGAATCAGCGGTAAGCCTCTCACGTAAATTCACCACACTGGCTGCAGCACTTACCACACTTTGGCTATTACTCCCAATCTTTGCAGTGACAGGTGGAAAGATGTATTCGTTGATCGAGACCTTGACAATGCTCTCCCCCATCACCCTGGACCTTATCGTACTATACGGCAATGAGAGTACCCTGCTCATCCAGTACGCTGGCATTCAACTTGCAGCAGCTGCAGTGCTCACTATACTGGGCATAATAGTCTTTATTAGGCAGGACATAGAATATTGACCCTGTTTGCCGTTACAGAAGCGATCAAATATGAGAGGATATTGAAATGACTGATAAAGCTAATGACGATGCTGAGGATTATTTAGAGATAAAGATGGCAGCCGGCTGGTACATGACCATAACACTTGCAACAAGTGAGCGGTTTGAAAAAGATTATGTTGAGATAGCAAAGGAACGCGGCGGTCAGAAACGCAGTAGATTCAACCTCAACCCAAAATATACAAGGGACCTTGGTGAGGCATTAATAAAATTCGCAGATGCCAATAAACTATGAAA
>JAUWTY010000152.1 GCA_030614485.1 Methanosarcinales archaeon
ACTTCCCTTGTAACTTTATCGATATCCACTCCCTGAAGTTCTGCTCTCAGGCGTTTAGCAATCTCATCCCGATCAAGTTTTTTTATTATAATCTTATCATCATCGAGGTCGGTAATTAATAGAGGGACTTCATTGTCAAGATGAAGTTTCATTCTAATAAATTCAGGAATTACAAGCCGACCTGATTTATCAATATTTACAATTTCCATAAATGCCACCAATGGTAATTATGGCATTAATGGCATAAATAGTGTGTCTAACTATACATTAATCCTTCATCTGCTTCACAAAATTCACCCAACGCCTGGCATCCTTTACCTTGTCCTTTGTTGATACCTCATCAAAATAAACTTTCTTGATCCTGCCTTCTTCAAGGTCCTGCAGGTCCATGATGGCCCTTAACAATCCGGCCGCCTCATCGAAGAGCTGTTCAGCCTGACCCCTGGTAAGTTTTGCATTCTCAATCCGTTCCTCATCAAGCTTTTCCTTCTGCTCCAGGCTGTGGATTAAGCCTCTGATACATTTTTTATCATTAGGGATTAATCTTTTTTCATTGATTAATTTCCATGTTAGATCGCGCAGTTTTATTTCATAACCATCGATAATGATTTTTTCAGGTATAACTTCCCCCACCCACACCAGATACCTATGAAGTCCATTCAGCAGGTGATTACGATCCTCCTGGGATATGAGTTCATCAAAATCAAATCTTGTTGAATCATCATCCGAATTATTCATCCCCAAAAGCCTCCCTGAAACTGTCCATTAACTCCTCAGTATTTCGTACCTTTCTGGAATGTTTCACCTCACCCCCCCTGACAACATCCAGGTGCACTGTGGGTGTCTCCACCGGTTGCCCGAAGATACCCTGCATGATACCTGCAAAGATATTCTGGGTCTTCTTATCCTCCAGGTCCAGTTCCCCGAAATGGGCAAACCAGATACTCAATTTATTCTCGCCTGAGCTTATGCTTATTTTCCTTATCCTGTGCTCCCACCACGTATGCACTTTGATATCATATTCCATACTATCCCATTATTCGTTAAAAGGGATAACCGTTTGGCAGCAGGTTTCTATCACATATACGCCCTTGCAAGTTGCAGTGACATCCGTATCTGGCCTGATGCATCATCGGCTGACACCTCACCGTGCCCTGGATAGAACACATCCACATCCATTCCGGCCAGTCTTTCTAATGATTCCAAAAGCAAGTGCTGGTCACCGCCCGCAAGGTCAGTACGCCCGAAACCGCCGCCCTGGAACACGGTGTCGCCTGAGAACAATGACTTTGTAGGCGCATGGTACAGACATATACATCCAGGTGTGTGTCCCGGCGTATGGATGACCTCAAGACCACTATCGTTCCCCAGGTCGATGTTATCGCCTTCATGCAGCAGCCTCTTAGGACTAAAAGATGCCGCCTGACCACTGAACATTGCAGCCGCACTGGCCACACTATCTGTGAGCATGGGCGCATCTTCTGCGTGGATGACGATATCAGCCCCGGTTGCGTTGCTTACTTCCTCTACCGCGCCCCAGTGGTCATAATGACCGTGTGTAAGGATTATGGTCTTTATATCAGTGGGCTCCATTATGCCTGATATCCGGTCAAGTACATAGGACGCATTCATACCCACATCTATCAACACTGGTATTGGTGCCACTATCAGGTATGCGTTGGCATCGTATGGCGAACTGTTAATGTGATGGACTTCCATGTTAAACTCCTCATTTAAATTAAAAATCAAATAATTTTGATTGGCTTTTTTTCGGTTTTTTTGGTTCCCTGTCCTCTTGGATGGCCACATGCTCTCTAATGACACTACCACTACCGCCGAAATCTCCTAGTCCTTTTTGCTTTTCGTCATAATCCAAAAACGATGCATCCACCCCAAATTCACGCAGGATACGCTCTACAGGGGGCAGTATCTGTTTCTTTATGTAGTAGTTAACATCCAGCGACAGGTTGTTCTCTCTCACATATTCAGGGTCTTCTGCCTTGTCAGCAAGCAGTCCGGGACCCGCTATAATAACAAAGGGAATCCTGTCCCCGATTGGCGGCACAAAACCTGAGCGTTTTTTCATTTTCTCGATAACCATGACATGAGGCTGCTTGTTCTGGTAATTCTCGCTCTTCTTGGTGTAGCGGCGGGTGAGTGTCAGGTCTTCCAGGACCGAGGGGTCTTTTTCAAGGTCAATGTTGCGCACACTGTTGATTATTTTTCTCACATAACTTACCGCATCTTCGACCCTGCCTTCCTTAAGTACCAATTCCAGTACACGGTTCAGGGTCTTGCTGGTAAGTTCACACCAGTCCCGCCTGACCGTTTCCATGCCCTTGACCTTGATGCCATCAGACCAGCCATCGGCAGATGGTTCAAATACCCATAATGCATAGCGTTTCTTGGCAATGAATATTGAGCGCCTGGCAAAACTTTCGAATTCAAGTTCCATGGGGTCAGGTAGTTTTGCAGATACGATTCCTGCAATTTTCCGTCCCACAGCACCAGCATTCTCCAAAGAAATGCCTTCTGGGAAAAGTTTTACGAACACACTGTCCGTATCCCCGTAGACCACGGACAGGTCGACCTTTTGCAACTCATCGTGTTTGAGTCCTGCCCCTGCCAGTTCTTCCTCAACAAACGCATCACCGTTGGAGAGATATATGCTACCAATCCGGGTTTCCACCAGTTCCCTGGTATTCAGGATATTCTCCCTGCCATAACTGGTCACCGAATTCGCCATTGTGAGACTGTACAACCGTGCCCTGGTATAGCCCGAATAACCGTAGTAACTGTTAAGCAGTATTTTGAGAGCCAGCTGTGTAGCGTCCAGGGCACGGGCTTCGTCCCCTGATGCATGTTTCATCTTCTGCTTTGTTTCAACCCGGCTCTGCAACAGCCCTGCCAGGATGGTAGGGACAATACCCTTTTGCACCTGTGCAGATACGAACCTGCCGCCTGAGGGAGTGGTCTCAAACTTCCCATCAGGTTCCTGTCTCTTGTCGATCTCGGTGGTATAGCACAGGTTGTGGGCCATCATGATGGTGGGGTAGAGCGACTTGTAGTCCAGTATCACCACATCTTCCAGCAGCCCCTTTTTTGGGTCCAGTACCTCGCCGCCCTTTAGTTCATCGCTTATCATGCGCCGCTGCTTTGATAAATCGTTGTTAGGTTTTGGGGGCATCACCCTATTATGGGTGCGGTACTCTTTCAGGAGTATGTTCTCGACCATATTGGTCTGGCCGCCGTCAAGTATATCCTGCACCAGGGTGCCGCTTACCCTGGACAGTGCCCAGAACTTATCCAGCAGGCTGAGCCTGAGTACCAGTTCCAGTGCCAGTTCAGA
>JAUWTY010000160.1 GCA_030614485.1 Methanosarcinales archaeon
TACGAGCCAGGTGATCGCGACGAACATGAGGTGTTTGAAGCAAAGAATATAAACGGTGAGTTCACAGCGAGCATGATTATCGGACCTGACAATACCCTCCATTATGAAACGATCATTGAAACGATAAACTCTGCTGAAAAGACGCTTTATATCGAGCAGGCCTATATAAGAAGGGACTGGGGAAATGATGAGAACCCTTACCTTCAATCTGCGATCAATGCTGCAATGCAGGGTGTGGAAGTGAAAGTCCTCCTTGACTCAATGTGGTACAACACAAATGGGGAGAATGACAATGATGAACTCTGCAACTACCTGAACGATCTCGCTTCGCAAGAGAACCTGGACCTTGAAGCACGGCTTGTGGAACGAGATGGTATTACCAAAGTTCACAATAAAGGTGTGATCGTTGACGGCCAAAAGGTACTGATCTCCTCGATAAACTGGAATAAACATAGCCCGACCTACAACAGGGAGATCGGCATCATAATCGAAAATCCCGAGCTTGCAGCATATTACACCGAAGTCTTCCTTTACGACTGGAACCTGGGCAGAACAGAGACAGAATCATCCAACACGATCATAAATCCCTTAATTGTGGCAGTGATGATACTGCTTGGTGCATCAATGATCTATTTAATAAAGCAATGGGTGGGTAAATCCTGAAAATAGCTTTGATCTTCGTAAATCCCTCCTGATCACTTTCTTTTCAAATCCCATGGTATTTTTCCACGACTGCTGCTGGAAGTAGAACCTCCCCCACCAGTAGCTCTTTTAACAGATTGGTTTCCTCAAGTCGTTTGATCGTTCCTGT
The DNA here is from genome assembly GCA_030614485.1 of Methanosarcinales archaeon. Classification (GTDB taxonomy): domain Archaea; phylum Halobacteriota; class Methanosarcinia; order Methanosarcinales; family Methanocomedenaceae; genus Methanocomedens_B. The sequence goes on from JAUWTY010000160.1 coordinate 812, forward strand.
ACAATTCAATATGTAACATAAGGGATGGAGTGAAACTTTCCCAACGCCGCTTTAAATCATCCACTTTCTTTTCAGACCTTTAATATTATCAAAATCCGCATCCTGTGAAATTATGGTATCAGCACCTGCAATAAAAGCAGTTGCTGCGTGAATGCCATCCCTTGGGAGAAACTTATATTCTTTGATAAGTTCGAGAGCTTTCCATATTATGATATCGGAGACATCAATGAACTTTATATTTGGCATAGATAAAAACGCTTCAAGGTTCTTAATTGCAGTGTCGATGCCTTTGATTTTGTTTACCTTGTAAAAAACCTCATCAAATGTTAAAAAAGACGTGCAGGCTGGCATTTGTGCATTCTGCACACTTTCCAGTATCTCCCTGGACCAAAAACCAAGTTCTGTATCATCAAGAATTGCATAGATGATAAGATTGGAATCCAGATAGTTCAATTTACCCTCTCTTCCAGTTCTTCTTCATATGCGTCGTGAGGCTCGAATTTAAGTTTGCCCATGCCTTTTGCGGTCTCCCTGAAAATAGAAACCGCATCGATCGGCGTTTTATCTATTTCCAGTTTATCGTCCTTTAGCTTGAACAGTACCCTTGACCCCGGATAGATATGCAAAGCATGCCTTAATTCGTGGGGAATCACTACCTGCCCTTTAGGACCAACTTTCATTATGAAGTCCATATTATAACCTCTGTTAAGTAATGGGTATAACTTGTATTTATACATGTTTGGAGTATATCAAATATACACAATCAGTTCGTTGTAGAAGTCCGGGGCCGTACCGTTGTTGCCATATACATTAAACTTACCGTAACCCGCCGCCCGGCTTGTACCTATTTCCACACAAGGATGTCGGTGCTGTTTAAGATGCCTTGAACCTACACCTGGATCACGCACCGCATGATGCCAGAGGAGGGCGGATAAGCGCAAAACTGAACAACTAAACTAAGTCAAAGTGGGTTATAAGCAAACAAATTTAAGGAAGGAATTATTATTATAAATAACTAAAGTAATCCTAAAACAACCATTGGAAAGGTTAATTTTATGGCAGGACTGGCGTCAAAGGACGATCTTAATCAGAATATATCGGGTGTAGTCGATAAAATTAAAACTATTGGCGGAGATAAGGTACGGTTTATCGTTTTATATGGTTCTGCAGCAAAAGGGGAGATGACAGAATTATCTGATATCGACCTGGCTGTGTTCTATGAGGGTGATAAGAAAGAAAGATTTGATTTTAGAGTGAAGGTCCTTGGCAGGGTCGGCAATGAATTTGATATTCAAACCTTCCAGGATCTACCGCTCTATATCCGGAAAGACATTGTGTCGTCAGGCAATGTTATTTTTTATAGTGGCTACAGGGAACTATTCTACACTTTTTTAAGAACTATCAGGGAATTTGAGCATTTCAAGCCGCGTCTTGATATGTATTATTCAGGTTTGGGGGTGTAATGCATAGAACAAAAAGACAGGATGCGCATATTTTCGAAACTTGATGAGATGACAGGGTATGTTGAAGAACTCAAGGAAATGCTACCAGATAAAGAAGAATATTTACAGCATTTAATTAGGAGGCGGGCATGCGAAAAGACAATAGAGGTGGCCATCGAATCATTGATCGATGTATCGGCAATGATAGTTTCTGCTGGAAAATTTGGCCTGCCTGCAAGTGAAGAAGGCATTTTCGATATACTGGTAGGAAAAAAGGTCATATCCAGGGACTGACCGGGTCTGAGCAGGAATATGTGGAGGAATCTATAATAACTCTACAATTGAGGGTGAAAGGCAGTTTAATTGGTATGGTTGACCTGATGGCGTCCCCTTACAGGAATTTGAGTGATGATGAGGTGTCGCTGCTTGAAAAGTTCGGGATGCAGTTTGCAGCCACCCATAAGAATTTCCTGAAGTATGAAGAACTTAAGCAGGAAGTCAAGGATTACAAGTATTGAACTGAGCCCAGCCCCTATCCATCTCCAGCTTTCCCATATCCCCTTCAAATTAAATGGTAATTCCTTATAGTGCTCTGAATTTTGAGACACAGATTACACTGATTACACAGATTGATAGTGGTTGTGAAAATCAGTGTAATCTGTGAAATCTGGATCTCTCAAACATTGTGTGGGTGATAGTTGGCCAATATCATTAGAGAAATCGAAAATCTTGACAGGATTTACTGGATAGACAGGATACTGGTTTCCATTCCATCCTGTAAATCCCGTAAATCCTGTCCATAAAGCCAAGTCGTGAGATTCCATGTTCCAGGATATGTTCTTGGAAAATGAAGTTA
>JAUWTY010000086.1 GCA_030614485.1 Methanosarcinales archaeon
TGATGTTTGGCTGGGATTTCAAGAAACTTGAAGATGAAGGGCGCCTTGCAATCATTGATGCTGCCTCAACAAAGATCGGTATACCTTCCCAGGAGAAATACGTTGATGTTCGTCCTTTTGATATGCGTTCAATGATGGACCAGATCATAATGATCCAGGAAGAAATTGATGCCAAGAGAGCAGTGGTGGATTCAACTACATCCATTGGTTTTTATCTCCAGGACCCGGCAAAGATACGTGTTGAACTGTTGAAACTGTCCACCACCCTGGAAATCCTGGGCTTAACCTCATTAATGACATCTGAAATTGTGGATGATGACCATCCAAGCCGTTTTGGTGTAGAGAATTTTGTGACCGAAGGCACCATAGCCATGTACTATAAGAGAATGGAGAATGTAAGGGTACGCAGCCTGGAGATTTATAAAATGCGTGGTTCAGACCACAGCAAGAAGATCCATCCTTACGATATCACCTCCGATGGCATCGTGGTCCATCCTCACGAAGAGGTCTATACAGTATTTTAAGTATAATTAATTCATAAAAGGGCAGCGGTTTTAATACCTGCTGTCCGTTTTTTTAAATTCATGTTTTATTCTGCGAACTGCTCTTCCTGTCCGCATTCTACACATTTGTAGATAACCAGTTTCCGGCCAAGATGGTCAAATCGTTTTCCGGTTGGGTACCTGAACAAATTCATTTTACCTTCACATAACTTGCAATAGCGTATCATGAGACCCCTCCAATGCTACAGTGTAGTCACTGATATTATAAATTCATTGTTAATATTAACAGCGTTAAAAAGCATAGTTGACCATGTGCAATGTTTGGGTGATGGCATGTATTTAGTACACATCTTCAGGATTGAATACCTTCTCGCTGACCACATCACCTTCAAGTGTGCGGTAGAAACACGACCTATAGCCCATATGGCAAGCTCCGCCGCCTAATTGCTTAACTTTCATCAGCACAGCATCGGCATCACAGTCAATGTACATTTCATGTACCACCTGGACATGTCCTGAACTCTCGCCCTTTAGCCATTGCTTACTCCGGCTGCGACTGTAGTAATGTGCCTTACCGGTATCCACAGTCTTTTCCAGGGCTTCAAGGTTCATGAAGGCCAGCATCAATATCTCGTTGGTCTGGTAGTCCTGGGCAATTGCGGTAATAAGTCCCTTATCATCAAATTTAAGCTCTTTGCGAATCTCATCTGAAATTTTCATCGCACTTCCTTATGCTTTATAATAATAAAATCATTTGTATGAGACAAATAATGAGAACTTTATATGTAGCCAAGATACAGGTTTGTTTGATATGATGCTCAGGGATAAAATTCGGGACAAAGACTCAGTTCCTGAATCGCTGTTGCATCTGGTTCCCAACAGATATGAGGTAATAGGAGATGTGGCAGTCATCGTCATCCCGCATCAATTACAAGCATACAGACATGTCATTGCAAAAACTATAACAGAGCAGCGAAAGAACATCAGGACTGTGTTAAACAAAGTGGCCATGCTGGAGGGAGAAGCACGTCTGGGTGGTTACGAAACACTATATGGCAGCGAAACTATTACTCTGCACAGGGAATACGGGCATCTTTACCGCCTGGATGTGAGGAGGGTGTTCTTCAATACTCATCTTTCGTATGAGCGATTCCGTGTTGCATCAAAAGTAAGACACGATGAGCATGTGCTGGTACCCTTTAGCGGTGTGGGCCCCTTTGTAATTCCGGCAGCAGTCCGTGGGGCCATGGTCACAGCAGTGGACAATAATCCAATGGCTTGTCAGTGGCTGGCCGGCAATGTGAAGTTGAACCACGTTGAGAAATTCATATCCATAATCCAGGGTGATGCGCAATTCATCCCGCGAATGCTTAACGCAGGATTTGACAGGGCAATAATACCTACACCATACGGAATGGACCAGTTTTTATGGGATATTGCGGGGATGGTAAGGGAGGGCGGCATTATACATTTCTATACCTTCAAGAAGCCGCACCAGATTTCGGGGCTGGTGGAAGAGTACGAACGTAACGGCCTGGAAGTTGAGTTCCATCGCAGGTGTGGGAACGTGGCACCCGGGGTAAGCCGCTGGGTGTTCGACCTGATTAAGCATTAGAAAAAAATAGTAAAGTTCTTTACTTACCTGTGTTTAATAATAGTGTTCGATATAGTTTATTTAGGACCTTGTGTCACATTTGGTTTATAAGAGGAACAAAAATGAAACCTATGAAAAGTGGTTTTGGAGCTATTCGTAATTATCTTGGTTCAAAACAGGAGAAGGGGAGACGTAAAATTGCCCTGTTAGTGGACGGTCCCAATATGCTCCGCAAGGAGTTCCAGACAAATCTTGAAGGGATACGTGATGTGCTCAAGGATTACGGTACTATAAAGATAGGCCGGGTATTCCTGAACCAATATGCTTCAGAAAAATTAGTTGAAGCTATTGAGACACAGGGCTTGGAACCTATCATCTGCAGCAGTGATGTGGATGTCAGGCTTTCTGTGGAAGGAATGGAAATGGTATTTAATCCTGGTATCGACACCATTGCATTGGTAACCAGGGATGCCGATTTCAAACCATTGCTTAACAAGGCTAACGAACACGGTATGGAAACCATCCTGTTCGGTGCTGAACCAGGGATGTCTATCGGGCTTAAGAATTCTGCAGACTATGTGATAATCATGAAAGAAGGTGTTATGGGATACGAATACGATGTTGAGGCCCGTGAAGGAGATAAAAGGGGTGAAAAAGGCGAACAAGACGTGTAAAGTACTGAAACCTCAACATAAGCCTGCACTTACTTGGCAGTATCCAGTATCCCACCTGGCGCCCCTGCCAGTTTTACCAATGCCTCAGCTTCCATGAAATGAAGGTCTGCCGGCACAACCAGTATATGCAGCGGACCACCGAAATCAAAGTCAGCCAGTTCACCCAAAGGCAGGGCCTTTACCACGGGTTCAGGCGAACCTGCCCTGGCCACACCCACACCCAGGCGTCCGGCCAGTTCAAGTTTCCCCTCCTGTGAGTCTATTTCCAGAAGGAGTTCACAGCCACGGTTGATGGTCATGTATCCTTTTTCAGGGTCTATATCCAGGAATATCAGGGTATGCATGTCGGCGTCCAGATTGGATTTGATGGTATCGTACGGGGTGTGCGAGATAATGTTCCTGCCCTTATGGGTATAGGGATGAGGAATGGTTGCGGATTTACCGAAGCGGTAGTTCTGCAGTCCGGTCAGGCCAGGGACTGCACTCACGATCGATGAGCCATGTATGATGTGTGTTTCAATACCCATATCTTGGGCACGCATGCGCAGGTCTACATGGGTGGTGCTGACCATGGCATCCCCGCCTGTTAAGAATACCACATCCTCGTTAACAGCGCGCTGTAGCCAATCAGGCTGTTGCTCCACATCCTCCCGATCAAGGATAGTAATCTCCCGTTCGTAGAATGCTTCCAGCTTTTCAGGGCTGGTCCCCATCAGTACCGAAGTGTAGAATTCGGCGTACACATGGTCGGCCCGCTTAACTGCTTCCAGGCCTTTTACTGATATGTCTTTTTCATCATAGAGTCCGATGCCAATGAATGTGAGCATAAAAGTAGTTTTGGGTGCGGACAGGATAAAGATTTGGAATGGAGGAGTGTTAAGGGTTCGGTGTTAATTGTACAGTGTTAAATGTATGGTATAAAATGTAATGTGTAATCACGCCTTACCAGTGGACTCTCCACACACGATACCCGTCGCAATCAGGTGTGCTACCCTCAACGGTTCGGGTACATTGCTGTGGGTTGAGGTAAGCTGCACAATATCCCTGGCCTCTTCCAGTTCGATACCGCAGTGCTGGATAAAGATGGGGCTTTCTCCCTCACGGCTTATCACCTTGTGTATCTCACCGGCTCGTTTAATCATTTCCCATCGTATATCCGGGTCGGGCAGATGTTTCAAAGCGGCACGTATCCGGTCAAGATCAGGGCAGTCCCTCATGACCACGATACACCCAATACCTGTTTCCTCATAGACCGCTTTGATATCAACCACATTAAAACCGGCATATGTCACACCATCGAACATAAGTACCCTGACCTGTCCGAAATGCTTGCTGCCGGTCACCATCCTGATGATAGCTTCAGTGGCATCAGTACCATCCTTTGTAATATTGGAGCGTAAAACACCATCCAACCAGTCCCCTCCCCTGAACATGGCACCCACTATCATCACCGGCTCACTGTGCAGTGACGAATCGTCGATACCCAGAATTCTTATCTCTGGTTTGATGTGCATGACCTAAATACTGGCCTTCTCACTGAAAACGGTCTTGAACTCTTCATATACTTCAATGAGCCGGTCAGATGCTTCCGTAATAGCAACTATAGGATCTACCCCATCTGTTTTTACGAAAAGCACAGGGTCACTGATAGTAGGATGTTTGATATCGTAAGTAGCCACTTCCACCCTGGGGTCGTCCAGTAGCGATGACTTCAGAGTATTTAGCAATGTGTGACTCTCACCCCCAATCTCAATAATTATTTGAGTATCACTCTTTTCAATAACCTTTAAGTCCATGTTCATACACCTCTAAGCAGTATAACTACCATATTCAGTGGATACTTTTCGAGATTCCATTTTCCCACATACCGGGCATTTCAACATGAAACCTTTATTTCCATCCTCTGAAGGTTTGATCAGGTCCACATTGCATTTAGAACAATATGCCTTTATAACACCCAGGTCCTTGCCAGCAGTGGAAAGTCTCATACTTCTCAAGTCAATGACCTTAGCCTTGATGATATCAAAGGGACTCATCTCATCAGTAATATTTTTTACATATCCATCCTTCAGATTGGATATGTGGACTGCAGCCTGTTGCAGATTAACGATCTCGCGCTCGCCTTTACCTTCTATCTTTGCAATTTCTACCAACGCAACAGAACTTCTCAGATCGTTCACACGCCCGATGACCACATCTCCCATCTCGATTCTTGGCGGCACATTGGTCTTTGGAACAACCGAAATGTTACGTGACTTCTGGTTAATATTTACCATACCAGTAGCTTCAGAATAGATATTTCCCCCATGTTTGAAGGTATTTTTACCTGATATGAACTCCTCGCCTGTACCGATCATATCTCCTGGTAGTACTAATTCACCAGTTTCTGTAATTTCATTTAATACAGGAGTTTCTGGTTTAATTGTATCGGCCACTTTCATTTCTTTAGTTTCAACGACCTCTTCATCAGTATTTTTCACCTCATCCGGTGAAGCCTGTTGTTCTTCTGCAGAATCATCTTTTGTCAGTATTCGTCTGGACACGGTTTTCTTCCTTTTGAGTCTAATAATAATCCCTCTCTATGATTTTCAATTTCAATCACCGGACATACCAGGTCACTACAGTGAACCAGAACGGTAATCATTTTATTGTCTGTTATTTTCTATCCGGTATATCTCTACATCAACAACTTCAATATCCTTTTTGTGGAAATTAAAAGTTCGTTTTATCGGAAATCCTGCGTGATACCGCTCTGTTATGACGGCGGGATTAATGAACCTTTTGATGAATTCA
>JAUWTY010000136.1 GCA_030614485.1 Methanosarcinales archaeon
TTTTATGAGAAATTTGAACAATTCTTTTTTTGTCATAGTCGTACATATGAGACTGAACCTATATAAATTTGTACTTATATAAACGACCGGTTTATGATTATTTTGACATTATAATCGAGACATGTTATTTAGTCTACCTTCCCCTGCGTGATAAAGACAGCATCAAGTTCGTAGGCGGGTTCGCAAGGAAGTGCTGGCAAAACTGGCTGAGAAGATTGGGCAGGCTGAAGTTGGGATGGGGTGAAGGGTGAACACTGGGGAGATTTAAATTCTGGTTTTTTTCCCCTTCTGCTTTGATGGTAACAATAGTTTAGTTCAGTAATTCCAGCTTACTGTCCTGTTTATCCAGCCATTTTGATAGAATTGATATACCCTTACCCCATTGTTCCATCTGAAAAGCCTGCATGCATCGTTCAATTGGTGGAATACTATTTTTGTATTCTTCAATATTGATGCTTTCTACTTCAGCGTCTTTCGGTCCTGTGGTATGTATAAAAGCCTTGAATTCCTCTATTATTTCATCATCAGCTTCAATTATGGCAATGACCATCTGAACATCACCAATAAATGTATTAAAGACATTGAAGTTATTTGCTCCAAGAGAAAGTGCCCTATTTACCAAAAGCACTCTGTAACCTACATTATGAGTATTTTTACCTTCGATATTGAATTTTAATTTCATGATAAAACTCAGTCATCTTCAATTGATTTATATTTTCCTTTTTATCGAGACCGTTACATTACCTGTTGGTACTATCAAACTAACCGCAGATGAACGCAGATAAACGCGGATACGCTGCCTGAAAATCTGCGTTCATCTGCGGTTTTCTTATATTCACCAACACGAATTGTAACAGTCTCGGTTGTTGGCGAATCTAAAATATTTTGGTGCAGTAACATTATCACACAATTATCATAACTGTGCTAATATTCTAACCTGTAATTTTATAATCAATCGTAATATATGTTAGCCTATGACTGCCGCACTGGAACCCATGGTCGATGAACCTGCTCTGGTTGTTGAGGATAACATCCAGGTACTTGTGGTGGCAGATATCCACCTTGGAATTGAATGGGACCTTGCCAATAGCGGCATCATAGTCCCGAGCCAATCCGCTCAGGGACTTGCAAGGATAATGGAATATTTGGATATAGCAGCACCTGACAGGGTCGTGCTGCTGGGGGATGTGAAACATAATGTGCCCCGAATATCCTGGCAGGAACGGGAGGAGGTACCACATTTCCTGGAAAGTATTGCCAGGAAAGTGCCGGTTGATATCGTGCCCGGCAACCATGACGGGGACATGGAATACCTGTTGCGGCAAATACCGGCAGGGCTGGAAGTGACACTACAGCCGGCCAGGGGGTTTGTGCTGGACGGTGTAGGGTACTTTCACGGACATACCTGGCCGGACCCTGAACTGCTGGCCTGCCGGCACATTGTAATGGCACACAACCACCCCAGTATCAGGTTCACTGATTATCTGGGTTCCAGCAGTACCGAACCCGCCTGGATACGCACCCGGTTGGACCGCACACCGCTGGAATCACATTACCGTCTGACCGGTGAAGACCTGCCTTGGTCTGACCCTGAAGTGATAATCATGCCTGCGTTTTGCCAGCTCTGCGGGGGAGTGGCATTCAATGAATCAATGCATGATGACTTGCTGGGCCCGGTATTTGCAGCAAATGCTGTGGACCTGGATGGAGGGGAGGCGTATTTGCTGGATGGTACCAGACTGGGAAAACTGAAGGATTTGCGAAAACTTGATATAACGAAAAAACGGGCAGATCCGGGGAGAAAAGGGACTAATCGTCGCGGTAAGGTATCTCGATAACCATTAACTCTTCTGCGACACATACATTCTTGAATTCCTGCAAGGCATCTTCCAGTAACTGTGAGGTATCGTCTGAATACCGGGAGCTGACATGTGTCAACACCAGTTGATGCACATTTGCAAGGGATGCCAGGGATGCCGCCTCGCCTGCCGTGGAATGCATGGACTCTTTGGCCCAGTCCACCATGTCATCGGCAAGGGTTGAGTCATGGATGAGCAGGTCTGCCCTGTCACTGGCTACAAAAACGCCGCTGCATGGCCTGGTATCGCCAGAATATACAATCTTCCGGCCCGGCCTTGGGGAACCCACAACGTCACTGCTCTTTATGGTTTTTCCATCGATTTCGACATCCTCCCCATTATGCAGTCGCTTGAACAGTGGCCCGGGAGGTATACCAAGTTCGAGGGCTTTTTCACGGTCAAACCGTCCGGGTCTGTCTGCTTCTATCAGGGCAAAACCGATAGACGGTACATTATGTTCGGTCTTGAGAGCATCAATTAAGTACTCACCCCTGTCCACCCTGTCCCCGGGATGTAATTCAATGGCCTGAATCTCGTATTTTAATTTATAGAATCCTATTCCCAGCATCATCTGAACGAATTCTTCTACCCAGTGGGGACCGTATATTTTAAGGGGCTCTGTACGCCCGTTAAAGTTCATGGTCTGTATCAGGCCCGGGATACCAAGGATATGGTCGCCGTGGAAATGGGTAATGAATATAGAAGTCAGGTTACCCATTCCGGTCTTGGCCCGCATCATCTGCTGCTGGGTGCCTTCGCCGCAGTCAAACAGCATAAGCTCTCCCTTGCGGTTTACCAGAATAGCTGACGGATTTCGTTTTGGGGTTGGTACACTGCCGCCGGTACCAAGGAATGTTACTTTAAGCATCTAACAGTTTTATGTTATATATGATATTAAACAATTCCTTCCATCCTTACAGCTTCAATTTTACAGCTTCAACTTTTTCGTCCAGTCCTTTACAGCCTTGCACCCGGTGGTCTATCGTGATATTGGTCAATACCCGGTTGACTCCCATGTCCAGTACGGCTTCATGGGCTGCTTTGCATGCTTCGAATACCTGGTCTATGCTTTTTGCCTGTATGGCCGTGCCCATAGGTGTGACCTGATACTGTACATTTTGTTTGTCCAGTGCTTTTATTGCGGTTGAGATGTAGCGGCTTAGGGAGTCGTCTCCGCCTCCCAGGACTGCTATCTGGAGTTGTGCTGTGACTATTTTTTCAGTCATGATTATTTCCCCTTTTTATTGTCAGGTAATGATTTGTGTTAATTTCTATTTTTTGTGCACCTTCAATGAAGCAATGCGACTTCAATATAAACGGTTTTTGTCTGTACCCCATCATTTCGCATGGAACCTTATGATAATGATGACCATTATTATACATTTGAGAATATATTTTCCAGTTGAAATGTAGGGGTTGGTTAGAATTATAATGATATGTTTTGGTGATGTAGGACGGAGGTGGATTTCAGGCCGTATACGGGGTGATTTTTCATCCCATACATCTCGTGAATCCCATCCATTGATTCATGCCGTGCAATTGCATGTTTGTCGATTTATCTTAAATTATGAAGTTACCCACACGATGTTAAAGAGAAACTTATAATTCAAATTCTTCAATAAAGCCTAAGATCAATTTATATTTTTCAAGATATTTGAAACCTTTATCAGTCAAAGTTAAGAACTTCTTTCCCTTCTCATCAATAATCTCTTTGAGTAAACCTTTTTCCAATAATTCATTTAAATATTCAGAAAAACTTTGTGATGATAAATTTGAATACCTAAGCAAAGGTGTTGGCTTTATGGAATTATTATGATGTCTAATAATCTTCAATATATCATAAATCACTTCCAAGCGATCCCTTTTCCGCTTTACCTGGTCCATTTAGCCACCCTATAATAGATTATTCCAATCACTGCAACCGATATAATCTGAAATACAATCTGAACTTCAAAAGGAATAAATCTTCTTGGACCCAATGCGATTAGATTGACCATCCAGAACAGGATAAATAGAATATATAACATATAAAGCTGGGAGATTTTTCCA